>JBEPYG010000086.1:0-6689 GCA_041641515.1 Roseiflexus sp. | reverse complement strand
GTTAGTGAGACGGCTGTGCAGGAACGGCGCCGCCGGTGTCACTGCTGTACCCGGCCGCCTGCGCAGCTGCCGTAACCGGTTTATCTTGCAAACAGGACAGGTACAACGATATGAAACAGATAGCAACCTCGCAATCTGTGGCATCGTGTCCGCACTGCAGCGCTACCCTGCCTGCTGGCGCCAGCCGTTGTGCCTACTGCGGCTCGGCGGTTACCACACCTTCTGACCGGTCAGTAGTGTCGGCGTCCTACCCTGGTGAGACATCATCAGCGCATCCAATGCCTGCCTCCTTGCCGCCGGAACTGGCTCGTTTGCAGGCGCCTCCTGTGCAGCCTCGTGGCGAACGTGGGCGCGTAGTGTTATTGGGCATTTTCTTATTACTACATCTTCTTATGCTTTTACCGGTTTTCCTCTCCCTGACGCCTTCAGAGGGCGACATACCGCTATCGCCAACCGATGGCGGTTTGATCTTGCTGCTGCTGCTGATCGTTCTGGCGTTGGCAGGGTATTGGATTTCAGGGTACCTTCAGCGCCGGCGCCTGCAGCGCGAGGGACGCCTCACCCAGGCGATCGTGTTCAAAAAATGGATAGATACTGACTCAGACGGCGACTCGTCTCACTACGTCGCATATGCGTTCCATGCTGACGTTCCCGGCAAAGGCGTTGAACTGATCGCGCGCACTGAGTTGAGCATGGAACTGTACCAGCAGGCGTCAGTTGGCGGGACGCTTATGGTGCGGTATTTGCCGGACGATCCTAAGTATTGCTTTGTAGAAGCCCCGGCCGCTTCACCTGCTGCACACAACTAGCAGCAGGCTGCCAATGCTGACATCCCATTGCCTTGTAATGCCAGCGGGATAATGCGGCTTGGCGATATGATCACCTTTGAAACAACCAATTCCGTGGATGCAATGCGTGTGTTCTTCTGGTATGGAATGAGAGCGGCAGGCTGGCAGGAAGGAGAGACAGAGCAAAGACAAGACGATGCTGAGTTTTGCTGCAGATGATCGTGAGGTGTTTGTCGGAGCTACCGGCGCCGCGAGCTTTAGCCCCACGGCACACCGCCCCGCCAGCCCGCGCAGGCGCGCTTCGCCCCGCTCGCCGCGAGCTTTAGCCCCACGGCACACCGCCCCGCTAGCCCGTGCAGGCGCGCTTCGCCCCGCTTGCTGCGAGCTTCAGCCCCACGGCAGCAGGCGCACTTCGCCTCGCTTGCTGCGATCTTTAGCGTGACGATGGAGTTTTATCACCTATCGGCTATTATCTATCGACCGGCGCGCATCCCCTCGGATATCCTCACAATCGCATGCCAGAATCTCGCTTGTGATCTACAATATTGTTTGTCTGTTGCATGGAGGGTATCATTTCAGACGCCTGTGCGGCGACGCTGCACACGGACGTGATGCGCATTGACCTGGGTACGCGAGACACTCGCGCACCCGGCAGCTATGTTACATCAGAGAGGCCGCTCATGACCTCACCCTGTCGCGTGTTTATTCTGCACGATATCGGGAACCAGGTGGCAGCGCTGGCGCAGGCAATTGCCGAGGGCGCCGCCAGCGTCCCGGGTGTCACGGTCGATATTAAGTTGCCGTCCAAAGCCGAAAAATCTGATCTGCTGGCGGCGGACGCGATTATTATCGGGACGCCGAACTGGACGGGGATTAAGGGAACATTGAAACGCTGGCTCGACACGACCGGCGATCTCTGGGAGGAAGGCAGTCTGGCAGGGAAAGTCGGCGCAGCCTTCACCAGCAGCGCCGGGAGGCATTCTGGCACCGAGTTCACCCTGCTGACCGTGCTGCACTGGTTTCTCGGCGCAGGGATGATCGTTGTGGGGCTGCCGTGGAGTCCGGTGATGGAACGCGCCGGGTCGTACTACGGTGCGACTGCGGTCGGCGTGTTGACTGAGGAAGACCTGGCGCAGGCACGCGCGCTGGGACGCCGCGTTGCCCAGGTTGCTTCGCGTTTGAAAGAGAGGGAAGGCGATGGCTGAGTTTCCTCCGGAGACGCTCACTGCTGCCAAGATTGCGGCGCGTTCGTTCGCGATCATCCGCGCCGAACTTGAGCAGCGTGGCTTTCATATTGAGGCGCCGCTCAACGCGGTGGTCGAACGGATCATTCACAGTACTGCGGATTTTGAGTTCGCCACCATCACCCGCGCTACTCCTGGCGCGGTCGAGGCAGGCATCGCCGCGCTGCGCCGCGGCTGCCACGTCCTTGCGGATGTCCAGATGGTGCGCGCCGGCATCAACGAGCGGCGCATTCGTGAGTTCGGCGGCGCGCTCCACTGCCTGAACGAGTCGCGTGAGGCGATTTCAATTGCCGATGACGATGGGTTGACCCGGAGCGCCGCCGGTATTCGTGTGGCGCAGACGAGCGGTCTGCTCGATGGCGCCGTCGTGGCGATCGGGAATGCGCCAACGGCGCTGTATGAACTGCTACGCCTGATCAGTAGCGGCGCGCGTCCGGCGCTGGTCATTGGCGTACCAGTCGGGTTTGTCCACGCGGTCGAGAGTAAGGAGGCGCTGATGGCGCGCACCGATATTGACTGGATTGTCACGGTCGGGCGGAAGGGCGGATCGACGGTGGCGGTCGCGATCGTCAATGCGCTCTTGCGCCTGGCGGCAGGGGTCGATAATACGGCAGTGTACTGATTTCTGAATGAACGATACTGTTCCTCCCCGCAATAAGCGCGGTCTCCGCACTGGCTACACAACCGGAAGCAATGCCGCCGCTGCTGCCAAAGCGGCCACGATCGCCCTGCTGACCGGGCACTGGCCCGATCAGGTGACGATTACTCTGCCGATCGGCGAAACGGCGACCATGACGCCGGTTGAGATGCAGCGCGGCGAGGATTGGGCGTTCTGCTGCATGGTCAAGGACGCCGGCGATGACCCGGATGTCACCCACGGCGCGCTGATCTGTGCGCGGGTGCAGCGTGTGGCGCAGCCGGGCATCACGATCGATGGCGGCGTCGGTGTGGGACGGGTGACGTTGCCGGGGTTGGGGTTGCCGGTTGGCGGTCCCGCGATCAATCCCGTGCCACGCCAGCAGATCACCGACAATGTGTGCGATGCAGTGCGCGAGTGTGCGCCGGAGGGGGAGGCGTTTCTGGAACGAGAGGGGTTGGAGGTGATCATCAGTGTGCCTGATGGCGAACGTCTGGCGCAGAAGACCCTCAACCCGCGCCTAGGCATCATCGGCGGGATCAGTATCCTTGGCACGACCGGCAAGGTCTTTCCGTACAGCACGGCTTCCTGGCGCGCCAGCGTCATTCAGGCGGTCGAGATGGCGGCGCGCAACCACGCGCCGAAACTGGTGCTCTGCACCGGCGGACGTTCCGAGAAGTTTGCGATGCGCATCTTCTCTGAACTGCCGGAACTGGCGTTCGTCGAACTGAGCGTCTTCACCGGCGATGCGCTCAAAACCTGTGTGGCGTGCGGCGTTGAGGAAGCCGTGTTTGTCGGGATGATCGGCAAGATGATCAAAACTGCACAGGGACATATGCAGACCCATGTTGCCGGCAATCAGGTCGATTTTGCGTTTCTGGCACAGGTCTGCCGTGACACCGGGGCGCCGCAGGCGCTGGTTGACGCCGTTGCCCGCGCCAACACCGGACGACACTTTCTGGAGCTTTGCCAGGAGTATGGTCAGACGGCGCCGCTCCAGCGGATCGTCGAACTGGCGCTGATGCATTGTGTGCGCTTCATCGAGGCGCAGGGAGGCGCCATGGGGTTCGAGACGATCCTGGTCGATTTCGATGGGAACGTGCTTGCCCGCGCTGCTGCGCCCAAACCGGTGCGCGCCGCCGCGCCGACCGGCGATACTCGACCGTTGATTGAGCGTCTGATGAGCGAGCCGTTCGATGAAGATGACGATGAGCTGCTGGAGGATGGATCGTGACGACGCGCCAACCAATCCTGGTGGTGGGAATGACCGATGCTGGCGAGGCAGGGATGCCGGTCGCGCTCCGTGACCGGATCATCGGAGCATCGTTGCTCGTCGGCGGTCAACGTCATCTTGCCGCATTTCCCGAGTTCTCCGGCGATCGCCTGTTCATCGGCGCGTCAGTCGAGCCGGCGCTGGAACGTCTGAAACAGGCATGGGAAGATGGGGAGACGGCAGTCGTGCTGGCGTCGGGCGATCCGCTCTGGTATGGAATTGGTGCAACACTGCGCCGTGTCCTGCCTCCTGAGGCGCTCGAACTCGTTCCGGCGCCGACGTCCGCACAACTGGCGTTTGCTGCGCTGGCGGAACCCTGGCACGATGCAGCTCTCCTCAGCGCCCATGGCCGTCCTCTCGAAGCTGTGATCACCGGTGTGCTGACCGCACCAAAAGCTGCGATCCTGACCGATCAACAGCATACGCCCACCCGCATCGCAACGGCGTTGATCGATGCCGGATTGCCGCCAGCGACACGCTGCGCCGTCTGCGAACATCTGGGAGGTCCAATGCAGCGTGTCGTGCGCACAACGCTGCACGGTGCAACCGAACAGACCTGGGCAGCGCTGAATGTGTTCGTGGTCTGGAACGACTCATACGCCGGTCGGTCGCCCGTGCCGCCTGGTCTGCCTGATGACGCCTTCAGCACCGAAGCCGGTCAGATTACCAAACGCGAAGTGCGGCTGCTGAGTCTGGCGGAACTGGCGCTTCAGCCGGGTGAGGTGCTGTGGGACATCGGCGCAGGCAGTGGATCGGTCGCGATTGAAGCGGCGCGCGCCTGCCCGACTGCCAGGGTCTACGCGGTTGAGCGCCGTGAACGCTTCATCACCCATATCCGCGAAAATCTGCGTCGTTTTCCGGCGCCGAACCTGCACATCATCCACAGTGAAGCGCCGGACGCCTGCGCCGGTTGCCCTGATCCGCATGCCGTGTTCGTCGGCGGCAGCGGTGGACGTATGGCAGAGATCGTTCACCTGGCGCAGCGTCGTCTCAAGCTGCAGGGACGCCTGGTGCTGAACCTGGTCGCCCTCCAGCATGTGCAACAGGCTGTGACGCTTTTGCCAGATGCGCGGGTGATCCAGGCGCAGATCAACCGTGGAGCGCCAATTCAGTCAATGCTGCGCCTGGAAGCGCTCAACCCTGTCTTTCTTGTTGTATGGCGAAAAGAGATGTGTGATGACTGATACCGCAACACTGACCGCCGTTGGTGTGGGACCCGGCGACCCGGAACTGATCACCCTCAAGGGATTGCGCGCAATCCAGGAAGCGGATGTGCTGTTCGTCCCCCAGAGTCGCGACGGAGACCAGAGCCTGGCCTTGCGCATCGCCGAAACTCACATCGACCATGCGCGGCAGACGATTGTGACCCTGCCGCTACCGATGACGCGCAACGCAGGAGAGTTGCGTCCGGCGTGGCGCGCTGCTGCCGAAACAATCGTCGCCGCATTAGCGAACCAGCGTCGCGGCGCATATCTGCTGCTTGGCGATCCGCTGCTCTATGGCACCTTCGTCTACCTCTGGCGCGAACTGACCGCGCTGCAGGCGCCGCTGAGGGTGCGTATCATCCCCGGTGTGACCTCATTTGCAGCTGCAGCAGCAGCTGGTGGCGTTCCGCTGGCAATGAGCAATGAACGCATGATCATCGTGCCCGCCGGTTACGAGACGGATGCAGCGACCTTGCGCCGGTTTCTGAGCGATTTCGAGACGGTGGTGTTGATGAAGGCGGGTTCAGCATTGCCATCGATTGTTGCTGCACTCGAAGAACTCGACCTGCTCGACCACGCGCTCTACGCCGAGCGCGTCGGGATGCCAGAAGAGTTGATCGCGCGCGATCTGCGTTCGCTCGACCTGCAGCGCCGTCCCTATCTGTCACTGGTCATCGTTCGCCGTGGAGACATGCTATGACATACCCAGTCGTTCCCGGAACAGTCTACTTCATTGGTGCAGGTCCCGGCGCCCCTGATCTGATCACGGTGCGCGGGCGCGACATTCTGGCGCAGTCCGACCTGATCCTCTACGCCGATAGCCTGGTGGACGACGGGTTGCCCGCGTCGTGGGCACGCGCTGGTGCGCGTGTGATTGGCACCGCCGGGATGCACCTGGAACAGATCGTCTCCCTGATGGACGACGCTGCCCGCGCCGGGCAGGTTGTCGCCCGTCTCCACAGCGGCGATCCGTCGCTCTATGGTGCAATCCACGAGCAGATGGCGGCGCTCGACGAGCGAGGCGTTCCCTACGACATTGTTCCAGGGGTGACAGCTGCGTGTGCTGCAGCGGCCCGCCTCGGCGTCGAATTGACCGTCCCCGAAGTTGTGCAGACGGTCATCTTCACTCGTATCTCCGGGCGCACGCCGATGCCGCCTGGCGAAGAACTACATCGCCTAGCGACGCACGGCGCATCGCTAGCTATCTACCTCAGTATCACCCGTATTCAGCGCGTGGTCGATGAGTTACTTGCGGGTGGCGCATACACCCGCGAAACGCCGGTTGTTGTGCTGTATCGCGTTAGTTGGCCCGATGAGACGATCATCCACGGGACGCTGGGAGACATTGCAGCAAAGGTCAAAGCAGCCGGTTTCACGCGCCAGGCGCTCATTCTGGTTAGTCCGGCGCTCGATCCCGCGTTGAAACGAACCGATCAGGCGACGAGCCGCCTCTACGACCGCACCTATACGCATCGCTTCCGCCGGGGAGAGCAGAACCAGGATCAGGCATGAGCAACCAGACCCTTGTCATCATTGCCGTTA
>JBEPYG010000085.1:5745-13316 GCA_041641515.1 Roseiflexus sp. | reverse complement strand
CCGACGAACAGGCGGTTGCTGCATCCGGCGCGACGCCGGCGGCGCCTCAACACACAGCGGATGCGACTGCTACGTCTGGAGAGGTGAGCGACTTCCGTGCCGCTGCCGCCAGCGTTCCTTCTGCCCTGCCAGGTGATATTCCAGCTTCAGCGCGCGCCGGCGCCGACGTTCCACCGAGGATGCCAGAAGACTCTGCACCTGGGGATAGCGCCGCCGAAGCGCCGTCAGCAGAACGCTCTCCTTCTGAAGACGCGGCGCCATCAGCGCAGGCGACCCGTTCAACGGGTGCAACAACGCCCGACGTTGCTGCGGCGTTTGATCGCTCACCTGCCGCCTGGATGGAACGCCTGCGCGCCGGTGATCAACAACGCCAGCAGGACACAATGGCGCCGTCGATGTCGGTTGAGGAAGATGCCCCGGCCTCCCAGACCGTTTCCATTCCCGGAAGTCGTGCGCCTTCCGATCCTCACCCTGAACCTGTGGAGGCGAGTAGAGCGCAACCTGCCGATCCTGCCGCTGCAATCGTCGATGCGGCGCGCGCGTGGGTTGCCCAACGGAAGATGGAGCGATCATCGCCTCCGGTCGAACAACCAGCTGCTTCGCCACCTGTGCCGCCAAAGACCCAACCACAACCCTCACCACCTGTTGAGATACGGGTTGCCCGTCCGCCGCGCTTCGCCGAAGAACGCATGCAACGTTCTGCCGTGCCACCCGATCCTGCTCCGGCGGCAGAGACGCTGCGAGAGACGGATCAGATGCCTGCCGGGACGCCGGCATTCGATCGCTCGGTAGAAGCCTGGATGGAACGCCTGCGCGCCGATGAACGTCGCCGTCGCCAGAAAGAAACAGCTGTGCCGGCGCCGGGTCGTTCTCCCGAAGAAGCTACTCGGCCAGAAGCTGGCGCGCCCCCGGTGATGCCTGCACCGGCATCTGGTGCGCCATGGACGGGTGGCGCACCTGGTACAACGCCAGGAGGGGAACAGCAGCGTTCTGGATCGCAACCGGCCGGTGTGTATCAGTCAGGCGTCGCCGCATCTCCGCTGCGCCCAACGCGTTTTGTGCCGCCAGTCGGGGCTGCCGTTCGCTCTGCAACGTCGAGCGGTGTACCGTTTCCTGTCCGCTCCGTGCCATCTCCACTGCCGCTTGCCGATTCGAACCGGCGCTTCCTGCGGGCCGCGGTTGGTGTTGATCCGGCGTCGGTGCGTATCGACCGCGGAGCGGAAGCCGGTCGTGTGGCGGCGGCATATCGTGCCGATGCCGTCACAACGAATGACGATGTGGCGCTGGCGCACGGCATGGGTGATGAAACTGCTGAGGGTCTCGGTCTGCTGGCGCACGAACTGACCCACGTGGCGCGGCGGCGTGATCCGGTAGCTGTTCCGCCGATTCTCCGTCCACCCGAACAACGTCCTGGTCTCCGCCTGGCGCCGCCGGGACCGGCGACGAACGAAGAGGCGCTGGCGCGCACTGTCGAAGCGCAGACCATTCAGGCAGCGCGGATGCGCTTTGCTCCACCGGTCATGCCCGCTTCCACAGGCGCTACGACAGCGCTGCCGGTTCGGACGCCAGAACCTGTTCGCACCATATCGCCGGTGGAAGACGCGCCTGTCGCACCGGATCGCACACGCTGGGGCAATCTGCCTGCTCCCTGGGAGCCGCTACCCGACTGGCTGGCGCCGCCGCGACCGACGACGGAAACGCCGCCATTACCGGTTGTGACGGTTGCGCCGGCGCCGCCAGCATTGACCACACCGCCACAGCCAGGAGCGCCGGTCGTCCAGACGGCGGAAACGTCGCGCACGCTCCCGACCGTCCGGCAGATGGAGACGACCACACCGCCGCAGGAGCAGGAGCAGGCTCCTGCACCAGACCTCGATGAACTTGCACGCCAGGTATACGCCGTCCTGAAGCGTCGGCTGGCAGCTGAACGGCGGCGCAATGGCTGGTAACAGGAGGAGGATCGATGCCTGATACAAGCCTGGTCAAAGCCAAAATTATCAACCTCGATAACCCTTCGCAGGAGGTCGAGTGTCTGTTCAACCCGAAGGAGTATACCTTCACGAAGCAGAACAGCTGGAGTCGTGGCGACACGCCGAGTACGAACGTGCCGCAACTCGAGTTTAGCGGCGGTCAACCGGCGACCCTCTCGATGCACCTGTTGTTCGACACCTACACGAGCGCGCGCCCTGGCTCGAAACCGAAGGATGTGCGTAAGGTCTACACCGACAAACTCTGGTCGTTCATGATGATCGACCCCGATCTGAAAGACCCCAAGAGCACCCGTGGCCGTCCGCCGAAAGTTCGCTTCCAATGGGGAACGTCCTGGTCGTTCAAGGCGGTCATTACCAACATTACGCAGAAGTTCACGCTCTTTCTGGTCGATGGAACGCCGGTACGCGCCGAACTTGACGTAACATTCCAGCAAATCGAAGACACCGCCAACCTGCAACCGCAGAACCCAACGTCCGGCGGTGTTGGAGGCGAGCGCGTCTGGCGAGTGCGCGAAGGCGATACCCTTTCCTGGATTGCCTACAAGTCATACGGTGATGCAACGCGCTGGCGCCCGATCGCGGAAGCCAACGGCCTGGAACGGGTGCGCGAGTTGACACCGGGAGCAGTGCTGGTGATACCCAATGAGTGACAATCGGCATGTTTCCGATTTCTATCTCAAACTCGACGGCGCCGACGCACCGCTGGAACTGGTGCAGGATATCCTGGAAATCACGGTCGAGAACAGTCTGCATTTGCCCGATGTCGCCACGATCATCATCAATGACCGGCGACTGAAGTGGGTGGACGACAGTCGTCTGATGCCGGGCAAGCTGCTTGTGGTGAATGTTCGGCACAAGCATACAACTGAGACGATCTTCGATGGTGAGATTGTCGAGGTCGAACCGCACTTCGACGCCGAGGGGGTGCAGGTTGTCGTGCGCGCCTTCGACCGACTCCATCGGCTGGCGCGCGGACGCCATGCACGCACGTTTTTGAATGTGACCGATGGTGACATTATCAGGCAGATCGCCGGTGAAGCGGGATTGCAGACGCAGGTGGACGCGACGACAAGGGTGCACGAGTATGTGGTGCAGTGGAATCAGACAAACCTGGAGTTTCTGCGTGAGCGCGCAATGGCGCTTGGTTATCTGTTGTACGTCGATGGACGGAAACTCTGCTGTGTCAAACCGCCCGATGCCAGAGCGCCGGTCGAGTTGAAATGGGGCGAAGATCTGAACGCCTTTCGTCCGCGCCTGAGTACGGTCGATCAGGTGAATGAAGTGACAGTGTATGGATGGGATCCCCAAAAGAAAACATCCGTGATCGGTCGGGAAACGACCAGTGCAGTGACGCCAGCGATCGGTGTTTCCGACAAAGGCGGCGCGCTAGCAAAGAAGGCGTTCAACATCACAGCGAAGGATCTGCTGGTCGAGTCGGCGGTGCGTTCACAATCGGAAGCGGAACAGATCGCAAAAGGGATCTTCAATCAACACGAAAGCCGGTATATCGAAGCGGATGGCACTGCTGCCGGCAACCCGAAAATCAAGGCGGGTACGGCGATCAAAGTGTCCAACATCGGCAACCGCTTCAGTGGCACATACATGGTCACCAGTGCAACGCATCGCTACAGTGCCGAGGGGTATGCCACCGACTTCTCAGTTTCGGGGGTCAATCCTGATGCCCTGTTGAACGTGGTGCAGCCAGAGACGCCGCGCCTGCGGATCGACGGGTTGGTGATCGGGATCGTCACCGACAACAACGACCCAGACAATTTGGGGCGCGTCAAGGTCAAATTTCCGACCCTTTCGGATCAACAGAGCCACTGGGCGCGGGTGATCGGTGTCGGCGCCGGCGCGAATCGCGGGATCGAGTTTCTGCCGGAGGTGAACGATGAAGTGCTGGTGGGATTCGAGGCTGGCGATATACGTGCCGCATATGTGATCGGCGGCTTGTGGAATGGAAAGGATAGTCTGCCAAAGAAGACCGGCGAGATCGTCAAGAGCGGGAAAGTTGAGCAACGTATCGTCAAGTCGCGCTCCGGTCACGTGATTACCCTGGATGACAGCGACAGTTCGCCGTCGATCACGATTGAGGATAAGAGCGGCAATATTATCAAACTCGACAGCAAGAAGAACGAGTTGACGATTAATGTCAAGGGCAACGGTACAATCAGCGCCGATGGCAACCTGACGATCGAGGCAAAGGGCAAGGTGAACATCAAGTCGCAGCAGGCCATGGCGATCGAAGGCGCGACCGGTCTCGACCTGAAGTCGAATGCCAGCGCCTCACTGCAGGCGAATGCCGGTCTCGATCTGAAATCCAATACAACGGCGTCTTTGCAGGCGAATGCAACGCTCGATGTAAAGTCCTCGGCGATTCTGACGATCCAGGGCACGCTGGTCAAGATCAACTGAAAGGAAGCGAACGATGCCTCCTGCCGCGCGCGTCGGCGATATGCACACATGCCCGATGTCCGATGGTCCGAAGCCGCATGTTGGCGGTCCAATCATGCCTCCCGGCGTACCGACCGTGCTGATCGGCGGGATGCCGGCGGCGGTGGTCAGCGGTATGGCGGCGTGCGCCGGTCCGCCCGACACGATCATCAAAGGGAGTTCAACCGTGCTGATCGGCGGGATGCCGGCGGCGCGCATGGGAGACCAGACGGCGCACGGCGGTGTGATTGTCAGCGGATTTCCGCAGGTTGATATTGGTGGGTGAAGCGCTATGAGCGATTTCCTTGGCGTTGGATGGGCGTTTCCGGTCGGGCTGGATGCGCGCGGTCGTTTTGCGCTGGCGCGCCAGGAGGTCGATATCGAGCAGGCGATCATCATGATCCTGCTGACGCCGAAAGGTCAGCGGCTGATGCGTCCGACGTTCGGCTGTCAGATCCACGATCTGGTCTTTGCGCCAAACGACGCGGCAACCGCCGGTCTTGCCGTCTACTATGTCGAAGAGGCGCTGGCGATGTGGGAACCGCGCATCGATGTGCTGAATGTTGAGGTCGATACCGATCCGCAGACGCCGGAACGCATGCTGATCACCATCGAGTATCGTATTAAGGCGACCCATGATCGCCGTTCGCTGGTTTTTCCGTTCTACCGTATTCCGGGTGAGTAGACGAGGGTTGCATGCCACTGCCAACACCCAATCTCGACGACCGTCACTTTCAGGATATCGTCGATGAAGCTAAACGTCTGATTCCGCGCTTTTGCCCGGAATGGACCGATCACAACGTCAGCGATCCGGGTGTAGCGCTGATCGAGTTATTCGCCTGGATGACCGATCTGTTGCTCTATCGGGTCAATCAGGTGCCCGATAAGGTGTATATCACGCTGCTCAACCTGATCGGCATTCGGTTGGAGCCGCCGCAATCGGCGGTGGCGCCGATCACCTTCTATCTGTCGGCGCCGCAGGAAACGGCGATCACCATTCCCGCCGACACGGAGGTGGCGACGGTGCGCACCGAAACCAGTCCGGCTGTGATTTTCACGACCGAGACCGACCTGACGATTCACCCGGCGGTGGTTGTCGATGAGAAAGTGTACGTGCGCCAGGTGGAGCGCCCCAATATCCCGGCAAGCTGGCGCGCGAATGAGTTGCGCCAGTTGTTGCTGCCCAATGGGCGGATTGCCATGTTCGCGCCTAATCCGTTGCCGCACGATGCCTTCTACATTCCGCTTCGACACAATCACGGCAATCATGTGCTGGCGCTGGTGATCGACTGCGATGTGGCGCGCGGCGCCGGTGTTGATCCAACCAATCCGCCGCTGATCTGGGAGGTGTGGCAGGGAGGCGTGGCGCGCTGGTCGCCGTGCGAGGTTGAGTTCGACGGTACCGGCGGCTTCAACATGCCCGGCGAGATTGTTCTGCACCTGCCGTCGATGGCGCCCGATACGATCCAGGGGGTGACGGCGCACTGGCTGCGCTGTCGCCTGACCGATGCCCAAGCGGATACGCCCGAGAATCGCCACAACCGCTACAAGGTCTCGCCTGAATTGCTGGCGCTGCGCGTCGAGTCGCGCGGTGGGACGGTCAATGCCCGCCATGCGGTCACGGTTCGGAATGAGATTATCGGGCGCAGCGACGGTACGCCGGGGCAAGAGTTTCATTTGTTGAACAAACCGGTACTGGCGCGCGATCCGCAGCGTGATATCCTGATCGTCGATCCACCGCTTCCCGGTCGTCCACGTGAATGGAGCGAGGTTCCCGATTTCGCCGCTTCTGGTCCGGATGATCAGCACTATACGCTCGATAGCCTGAGCGGCACAGTGAGTTTTGGACCTGCGCTGCTCCAACCCGATGGATCGGTGCGCAATTTTGGCAGTGTGCCGCCTCACGGCAGCGTCATTACCATGACACGCTATCAGTATGGCGGCGGTGTGATCGGTAATGTCCAGGCGAATACGCTGGTGATGCTGAAGACGTCCATCCCGTATGTATCGCGGGTGACGAACCGCCGCGCCGCCGAGGGCGGACGCGATCCACAAGGTCTCGACGATGCGCGTGCCCGTGCGCCGCAGATCCTGCGTACCCGCACCCGCGCTGTGACCGTTGATGACTATGAGAACCTGGCGCGCGAAGTGATCGGTGTGGCGCGTGCGTGCTGCATCGGGCCTGGCGCGCAGCCGGGAGGTCCGGCGGATCCGCGCCCCGGCCAGGTGATCGTCTATGTTCTGCCGCAGACCGATAACCCCGCCGGTCGGATCCCGCCGGAGGCGCTGACGCTCTCCGCCGAACTGCGCGCCAGGGTGATCGACTATCTCGATCGGCGGCGTCCGTTGGGCATTGTGCTCGATGTGCGTCCGATCCAGTATCTCTGGGTGTCGGTCGAAGCGCGCCTGCGCGTTCCGGCGCGCAGCGATCCGGCGCTTGTACGCGCTGTGCAGCACGAGGCGGAAGAGGCACTCTATCGGTATCTCAACCCGTATGTCGGCGGACCCGATGGCAACGGCTGGCCCTTTGGGCGTGACCTGCACGTGTCGGAGATCTATGCGTTGATGCAGCGCCTCCCTTCGGTCGAATTCGTCGAGGAGGTGCAGCTTGGGTTGACCGAACCAGGAAGTACGGCGAAACCGCAGGTTGTTTCACCGCGGCTCGATGTGCCGCGCCATGCGCTGGTCTGCTCCTGGCAGCATCGTGTGACGGTCAGCGCCTCGTGACAACTTCTCCGGTCTTATAACCGATGCCATTGAGCAGACTTCTGAAACCGGGAGCATGATGTGGAACCCGATTTCGGCAAACTGATCATTCGCTCCGCCGATGGCGAACGAGTGATAACGTTGCGACAACCACAGTACACGATTGGGCGCAACCCGGCGCGCGATCTTCATCTCGACTCGCCGGTCGTGTCGAATATGCACGGCCGGATCGAGGCGGGACCACAAGGCGCGTACTTGATCGATCTCGGGAGCACGAATGGCATATTCATCGGCGAGCGCCGCCTGCCACCCAACCAGCCTTACCCGCTGGCGCCTGGCGAGGAGGTGCGGATCGGACCCTTCATCCTGATATATGTGCCGCCTGGCGTACCGTATCCACCCGAAGAGGTTGCGTCGGCGGTTGCAGAAACGCCTGAACCG
>JBEPYG010000085.1:0-5735 GCA_041641515.1 Roseiflexus sp. | reverse complement strand
GATAAGGCGATGGAGGTCGAAACGTCGGAAGGCGTTGCCGGCGAGGCGGCAACGGCAGCGGTTGCGCCGCCTGAAGAACCGGTTGCGCCTCCACCGTCCGAAAAGCCGGTGATCGTTGCACAGGAGTTTCCCGAACGCCTGCCGGTGCGCTATACCGCGCCGCCGGACGGACTTGACAGCCGCTACCTGCGGTATCTTCCGGCGATCTTTCAGGAGAACGAGTTTCTGGGGCGCTATCTGCGTATCTTCGAGACGATCTGGGAGCCGCTCGAGTGGCGTCAGAATCATATCAATCTCTACTTCGACCCGCGCACCTGCCCGCCATCGCTCTTACCTTGGCTGGCAAGTTGGCTCGATCTGACCATCAACCCGTACTGGCCCGAGGCGCGCATTCGCCGCCTGATAGCCGAAGCTGCCGATCTCTACCGCTGGCGTGGGACGGCATATGGACTCAAGCGGTTGATCGAGGTGGCGACCGGCGTGACGCCAACGATCACCGAAGAACCATCGCAACCGTTCGTCTTTCATATTTCGCTCACCATTCCACCCGACAGCGATGTGGATGCGCGCCTGATCGACGATCTGGTGCGCACGCATAAACCGGCTCATGCTGGGTACATACTGGACATACGGAAGTGAACGACCAGGTTGTAACACTGGCGCGCAGTTATGATGACGTGCCGTATCCGGGACGGGCGTATGCGCATACGCATCCGGATTATATGGCGATGCTCGCAACATTGCTCGGATTGAACCCGCCGCCGGTAGCGCATTGCCGCGTGCTCGAAATCGGTTGCGCCACCGGCGCCAACCTGCTCCCGATGGCGCTGAGTCTGCCCGGTGCGTCTTTCACCGGAATCGATATTTCGCCGCGCCAGATCGCTATGGGTCAGCGCACTATAGAGATACTTGGTCTAACGAATATCACGCTACTGGTGTGCGATCTCCAGGAAGTCGGTGATGAACTGGGGGAGTTTGATTACATCATCGCGCACGGGGTCTATTCCTGGGTGCCGGCGCCGGTGCGGGATCGGCTTATGGCGTTGACGAAGCGTTGCCTTGCACCTAATGGTATTGCGTATATCAGTTACAACACGTATCCTGGCTGGCATATCCTCGGCGCATTCCGTGACCTAATGCTCTACAGCGCTCGCGGCATCGAAGACCCGCACGAACGAGCGCAATTGGCGCGGTCATTGCTTGATATGGTGGCAGAGAGCGACTCAGAATACGCAAATGCTTTCAACAGTTTCATTGCGGCATATGCCAACCAGTTTCGTTCGATCCTGGATCGCCTCGGTCCGCTGAGCCAGGCGTTTTTGCTCCACGATGCGCTCGAGTCGGTCAACGAACCGGTCTATTTTGCGCAGTTTGCGGCGCACGCCGCTCAACATGGCTTACAGTATCTTTCCGAAACCGAGTTTCCTATGGTGCTGCCTCAGGGGTTGAAACCCGAAACGGTCGATGCGATACGTTCTTTCTCTCGAAGCGGGATCGATCTGGAGCAATACATGGATTTTCTCCGCGGTCGGCAGTTTCGGCAAACACTCCTCTGCCACGATCATCTGAAGATTCGGCGCACGTTACGGCCAGAACGCTTGAACGGCATGGCTGTCGCTGCGTTGATGCACCCTGAGACAGACCCGCTTGACCTGGCAGAGCATACACCGGTCGTGTTTCGGAACCTGCACGGTGTGGCATTCACCGTACAGGCGCCGATCACCAAGGCGGCGCTGGCGATTCTGGCGGAGGTCTCACCTCGCGCAGTTCCGTTCGAAACTCTGGTGCTCGACGCGCGGCGCCGCGCGGTGGAAGCAGGAGCACCGTTAGCGGATATCGATCTGCCGGTGTTGATGAGTCGGTTGGGGGGCGATCTGTTACGCGCTTTTGCTACAGCGACATCGCTGGTCTCGTTTCATACCCACCTGCCTGCGGTAGCGAGGCAGCCGGGCGAGCGTCCGAAAACAACGGCGCTGGCGCGACTGGAAGCGCAAACTGGTGTGGAGGTGACCAATCTATACCACGATGTGCTCTGTCTCGATCCGTTTGATCGCTATCTCTTGCAGTTACTCGACGGAAGCCGTGACCGAAGGGTTATTGTACAGGAAGTAGCGCACGCGATCGCCGTAGGTGCGGTACAATATCAAGATGAAGAATCTTCCGCTGTTCCACCTGCCGATCTCGAAGCCGTGATTGAACGCCGGCTCCGCTGGTTTGCCCAGGTTGCGCTGCTCATCGAATAGTGTGGAGTGACATCCATGACGGAGTTAATCGGCCAAATAATCGGCAACTACCGAGTCGAGTCGCTGCTCGGCGCCGGTGGGATGGGTCAGGTGTTTCGCGCGCGCCACATTCATCTTGATCGGCCGGTTGCCCTAAAGGTCATGCACGCTGGTCTGTCGCATGATCCTGGCTTTCAGGCGCGGTTTCGTCAGGAGGCGCGGGCAATCGCTGCGCTTCAACACCCTCATATCATCGAAGTGTACGATTTCGGTGAGCAGAATGGTTTGATGTATCTGGTCATGGAACTGTTGAGCGATGGATCGCTGCGCGGGTTGATGCAAAAGCACGCGCGCGAGGGTAAACCGTGGTCGCTGACGCTCGCTATCGATCTGGTGCAGCAAGCTGCTGAAGGTCTGGCATACGCACACAGTCAGGGGATGATCCATCGCGATATCAAGCCGGATAATATGCTTCTCCGCGTTGCTTCCGGCGCATCAGGACGCTATGTGCTCAAGATTACCGACTTCGGTCTGGCGCGGATGGCGGAAGGATCGACTATGACGGCGACCGGCACAGCGATGGGGACGCCGGCATACATGTCGCCTGAGCAGTGCCAGGGGGCGCACGTCGATCATCGCAGTGATATTTATGCCCTGGGAGTGGTGCTCTACGAGGTGACGACCGGTTATCTGCCGTTTACAGCAACGACGCTAAGCGAGGCGGCGTACAAGCATGTGTTCGTTCCACCCACGCCGCCTCGCCATGTGCGCGCCGATCTGCCAGAGCCGCTAGAAGCGATTGTGCTGCGCTGTCTGGCGAAGCGTCCGGAGGATCGGTTTGCCAGCGCCGCCGAGGTTGCTGCCAGCTTGAAAGCGCTCCTGGCGCACCCTGACCCAACGCTGACCCACGCAACGGTTATGGCGCATCCGAACGAAGCGCCGCCGGTCTCCCCACAGGGTGTCGTTCCCTCGCCGCCTCCTGCAGTGGCGACGCCACAACCAACCGCAATGGCGCCGTCGAGCGGGACGCTCCCGCCGGCCATTCCCTCGCTGACCGGCGCATCGACCTTGCCGCGCATCCAGGTGCGCGACGCCGGCGGAAGTCTCCTGCGCGTCGTCGAACTGACAACCGATGGCGTCACCGTCGGACGCCAGTCGACCAATTCGCTTGTACTCGAATCCGAAGGAGTGTCACGCTCTCATCTGCGTGTCGATTGGGATGGGCAGCAGGTCACGGTGACCGATCTGGGGTCGAGTAATGGAACGTTGTTAGGTTCGACACGTCTATCGGCACGGGTGGCGTATCCGTGGGGATGGCGTGACATTGTGCGCGTTGGTCCATTTTGGTTGCGCCTAGAACCGCCGGCGCAGCTTGCACAGCAAGGTAATGCGTTGTTACAGAACCTGCTTGATGCGCAGCCGACCGCCACTCCGCCGCCGGCCGCCGTGACGCGCGCGATGCCCACCGGCATGGCTACTGCCAGTATCAGTACGGGGCGAATCGGTGTGGTGCTGGACGATGCGTCCCTGACCCTTACTCCGGGACAGCCGGCGCCGCTGCGGTTAACGCTGGCGAATCTAGGAACGGTCGTCGATCATTTCAATATTGAGGTAGAAGGCGCTCCGCAAGAATGGGTGCGTCAACCGGCTGATGCAATTCAACTCATGCCAGGCGTTCAGGCGCCGGTGGTGTTGACCGTCACCGCGCCGCGAGCACCGGCGAGTCGCGCGGGTGATTATCAGGTCACCTTGCGAGTACGGTCGCGCGAAAATCCGGCGGAAGTCGGTGTGGCGCATGGACGCTGGACAGTGCTGCCGTTCATAGCGACGTCGCTGATCCTATCACCAAAACGAGCTGCTGGACGGGGACAGGCGCGCTTCACTACCACGCTGCGTAACGATGGGAATACCCCAATCCAGTGCACCCTGCGCGCCGAGGATGATGAGCATGCCCTGCGCTATCGGTTCGAACCGCCGGAGGTAACGCTCGATCCCGGCGCCGAGGTCAGTGTGCCAACCACGGTCAGCGGTCCGCAACGCTGGTTGGGGCGTGAACAGACACGCACTTTTACGGTTGGTGCAGCCGTGGCAGGCAGTGAAGGACCCCTGGTGGCAAACGGGCAGTTCGTTCAGATGCCGATCATTCCGGCGTGGGCGATCACGGCGTTGCTCCTGCTCATTCCATTGTGCCTGGGTGGGGTGTTCTTCGGCAACGAAATGTTCGTGGTGCGCCCTGCAGCAGCGACTGCAACCGCAGCGACTGCCGAAGCTGCTAATCTGATTGCGGCAGCGAATACATCCACTGCTGTCGTCGTCAGCACAGCTGCACAGGCGACGGTCGAGGCGAAGGAGACCGCTGCGCTCATCCAGCAGCAGACGATTGCAGCTGTGCCGATTGAGACCCAGATTGCATTCCAAGCGGGACAAAATACCCAGATCGCTCAGGCGCAGCAGACCCAGCAGGCGCAGCAACAACAGCAACAGGCGGCGCAGCAGACCCAGCAGGCGCAGCAACAACAGCAACAGGCAGCACAGCAGACCCAGCAGGCGCAGCAAGCGATCCAGCAGGCGACCCAGCAGGCAGCTGCGCAGCAAACGGCGTATGCAGCTGCGCAACAGGCGACCCAGGCAGCGCTGGATGCACAGGCGACGCAGCAGGCGATCGATGCGCAGGCGACCATGGAAGCAGCTGCAAATGCTGAGACGGCATCTGCAATTGCTGCACAGCAAACAATCCTGGCGCAGACAGCAGCTGTCGTTGCTGCACAGCAGACCTCAGTGGCAGCGACGGCAACGACGCAGGCGGCGGCGTTCAACGCTTTTCTTGGCAACTGGGCGAATGTCGATACCAGTACAAGCGGGATGACACGTCTGGTGATCGATAAAAAAAGCGAGATGATGTACACCTTCCGTGGCTACGGCAAATGTACGCCGAGCGACTGCGATTGGGGCGAGATCCAGGTGCCGTATACGCCAGGGCAACTGGTTGGTGTATATGATTTTGGCTTCAAGAAAACCCGGATTACTGTTCGCCTGCAGGGTGAGGATTTACTGGCGGAAGTCTTCGATGATTACCCACCGACCGATTCGCGCCCTGATCGGACAACGAATTATGTGCTGCGCCGCCAATGGATCCTTCGCCCGGACATCATTATTGGGCCATCCATTCTGGTGACGCCTATTATTCTGGCGACGCCGACGCTGTCGCCGTAATCGGCATTGCATTCTCTAGAGCGACAATCGTCTCGCAGGAGTCGTGGTCTATGTCCGAGTTCATCGGCAGGACAATCGGGAATTATCGTATCGAGGCGCTGTTGGGCAGCGGCGGGATGGGGCAGGTGTTTCGCGCGCGCCACATCAACCTGGATCGTCCGGCGGCGTTGAAGTTGCTGCACGGCAATCTGGCGCAGGACCCAATGTTCCAGACGCGCTTCCGCCAGGAGGCGCAGGCGGCGGCGAAATTGCGGCATCCCCACATTGTCGAAGTCTACGACTTCGATGAGTGTGATGGCA
>JBEPYG010000084.1:0-13366 GCA_041641515.1 Roseiflexus sp. | reverse complement strand
CACCCCTGGCGCCGGCACAGTGAGCGACTGCCGGTTGGTCGTCGTCCACGCGCCGGGTTGCGCTACCGGCGGGCGGTTGGGAGTGACCCGAATGGTCACGACGGTTGGCGGCGCGCTGAGCCGACCATCGCTCGCGGTGTATGTGAACGTGTCTGTGCCGGCAAACCCTTCGTTCGGCTCGTAGACGAAGGAACCATCGCTGTTGAATGTCAACGTTCCGCTCAATGGCTCACCGGTCAGCGTAATCTGGATCGGATCGCCATCACCATCGCTGTCGTTGGCAAGCACACCAGGCGCCGAAACCTGGAGCGTGCGTCCCGGGCGTGTGAAATAGGTCTCGCCTGGCGCCCATGGCGCGAGATTGGGAACCAGACGTTCACCCTGCCCGACAACAAGGTTCAGATCACGGTAGCGCCCTTCGATCTCACGCCCAAACGCGCTATCGAAGGCAGATGGCGCATTATCGACAAACCCCAGCGAGAAACGACGCTGACCACGCAGTTCTGGTCGCAGCGTTTGTGACGAACCATCAAACTCGCGACGACCAAAACCGAACACGGTCATACCATTCTGGATGCCGGATGAGTCGTTCTGCTGACGATACATCTCGATGCTGGTATCGGCATCGTCGTGGTGCGCCAGCCACAACGCGCGCCCTGCCTGGGCAGATTCGCCGGCGCGGAAATACACCCATTCCGGCCCGTTGATATCAGCGTGGAACCGCTCACGGTACTGGTACCCGCCATCGAACGCAATACCGGACAACCCATCGCCGCGCACCCAGCGATCACCGTCATTGAGCGTTCCACCGGGCGTACCTTCGTACAACCACCAGTAGAGGAATGGGTTAGCACCACGGGGTTCTCTGGGGATCATCGTCATGCGCACGGTGGCAGGGAAGAACTCCCAGATGCCTTCCCACTGACCATTGCTGCTGATCGAGCGAACAACCGTGCGCAGCACGCCTTCCTGTTCGATGGTGGTCGTCGAGCGCTGGTTGGTGCCGAGTTCATTCCCCTGAAGCTGGCCGCTTGGACTGCTTGGAATGGGAAAGACGTTGTAGTACCCAGGATGGAAAACCGGACCAACGTTCGGAATGCCGCGATAGGCGCCGGCCGAGTCGGCTGCCGGATTGTATGAAATCCAGTCGGCGTTCGAGCGGTCGAACATGCTGATAAGCGCGCCGCCGTTGAGCGAATAGTAGAATGTGGCATGGCGATCGCCATTGGAGAAGCGCGTCTCGATGACGGTTGCCAGATCGCGCTGATAGGTGAGCGTCGGCGTGACAACGGCGGTCAGCGGCGTGAACTCCGGTGGCGCAAAACGCCCCTGGGTCTCGAAGTAGACGAAGAAGCGTCGGGTCGTATTCGCCTCGGTACGTCCGCGCAGCAAGACGAGCAACGTCCCGCGGGCGTTGGTTGTCGAATCATACGTACTCACCGGATCGAACTGGTAGACGATGTTCGGATCGATGAGATTACCAGCTGCGTCGACCTCGGCGACGCGGATGGACTCGCGCAGCAGCGCCCCACTGCCGCCTGCCTGCTGCAGCGCAGCCGTAAAGTTGACATCGAACTCGGCGACATGATCGACACGCGGATAAACTCCTGAACGCGCCTCGAGCGGCACACGGTAGCGCCATCCGCTCAAGTGCCAGTTGTCCGGCGGCAGCGGCGTGCCGGGGGTCAAGACAGTAATCGTAGCTGTGGCAACGCTGGTCTGTGTTCCATCGGTCGCACTGATGGTCAGCGGGAAGCGCCCGCCATTCCGATACTCATACCTCAACTGGAAGGAACCATCTGGGTTGAGGTCAAGCGATTGCGCACCGCTCCCGTCACCGTAATCGACCGTTGCAGTCACACCAGGCGAGTCAGGGTCACGGATTCTGCCGGTGCGCTCCAGCACATCGCCTGGATTGAGCAATGCCCCCTCGCCGAGCACGATTTCCGGCGGGTCATTGACCGCCTGAATGTTGATCGTCACCGTTGCTGTTGCGCTCCGTCCATACTGATCATCGACGCGGAAGACGAAACTGTCAACGCCGTTGACGTCCGGGTTAGGGAGATACCTGAGGTTAGGCGCAATCCCCCTGAGCACACCAAGCGTCGGCGCGGTCAGGATGGTGTACTGCAACGCCGCGCCTGCCTCATTGCTGACCGGCAGCGTCATATTGAGCGGTTGATCTTCCTGCGTGCTCAGCGACAGATGGTTTGCAATCAGGGAAGGCGTTTCCGGCGGCGAACTGTACTCGATGAAGAGCGCCGGACCGGGCCAGAGCACTTCGAGTTCGTGATCGCTGCGGTTCGACCAGATGCGCAGAACATTATCGCCCTGGTTGAGAAAACTGCGTGGATCGTTAAGCACGCGCGCATCGAAACTATAGTCGTGGAATAGACCGAACGCAGCACCGTCCCAGATCGAGCGCGTGTTAACAGCGACTGTAGTGCGTGAGTCAACCGATGACCGTCCACTCCAGCTGTAGAGTATGAAGCGCGCTCGTGTCGCATTCGTGAGCGGGTCTGGAATAGAGATGAACGCCGTCTTGCCGATCCGCGGCTGGCGGTACGTATTGAAGCCGAAGTTGCGCGGCGGACCAAAGACGCGCAGCCCGTAGTAGTCGCTCCAGGTATGGTACATGCGTACACTGCGCCCGACGCGATTGAACGTCACCGTCACCGCCGGCGTCATATAACTGACGCCGGAGTCATCGGTAATCCGCGCCATCAACTGGACCGGCTGATCCTGATCCGGCACCCATTCCGTCTCCCAGGTGAAATCGTAATCGCCATTCGTTGATGAGCCTCTCGACGGCGAGGTTCGGGTTCCGATAGTGCGCTCCCACACGCCATGGCGGAGTGCATACTGCCATTCACGCAGTACTCCATCGCCATCCCAGTCATAATCGAGATAATTGCCGATCAGATCGACACGCGCAATAAAGCGACCGGACGGCGCCTGAGCGCGAACGGTGATCCGCGGACGCTGGCTGGCGCTCAGGTTTTCGGTGATCGTTTCACCATCCACAGGCATTATAATTGCACCATCGGGTCGTGGTATGCTCGAATCATAGTAAATGCGCGTCGTGACCTCATAAATCCACATATTGCCCCAGAAAAAGTTCGTTCCCGAAGCGCACTGCGGCAATGAGCGCTGCGGACCGATACGATACCGGTAATTTACGGTCACCGTGTTCCCGGTGCTTCCAGGGGGACGCACTCCGCCGGTTCCGCTCAGCGGTAACGGCGCGATCGCATTGGTCAGCGTGCGAAAATAACATGTCGGCAGCGTATCGGGAGGAATGCCCTGAATATCGGGGTAGGGCGTCCAGGGACCGTCATTGACGCGGAACTCCTGCTGCGTCGATGCGAGGTGCCCGCCCCAGTACTCGAAGATCGCCTCCGCGCGCACTGCGTTCGCAAGATTAACATTCTGCGCCAATCGGGTTTGTTCAGACAACACCGTACCGCAGTTCGAAGGAGAAGAATTACAGACGGCTGTCTGGCGGAAGTTTGTATTATCCTGGAACTGGCGAAACACATCGCCCGGCTGCGGACCAAGAGGGGTTCCGCTCTGCGCAGCGACAGTCGGCGGCTCAACCCAGGTCTGGAACGCCGCCGGCGACTGCGTCAGAATCGGCGCGCCTGCGACCATCAGGAAGGCAAGTATCAGCACATACTGGCGCACGCGAGGACTACAGGACATACAAAAGCCCCTTTCCCGTATTGATAACAGTCTGTAGCACCCGCGATATCTCGATGATCGTCGGGCGCTTGAGTTATTTCTTTCATCAACAGACGTCCGTTTGCAACTATAGGGGAAAAGACCATCAACTGTCAATGGTAATGAAAATAATGTAAAATCATCGGTCTTTCGCGCTTATTGATGACAAGAGATACACAAGTCTGAGCCATACATACCTATCCTCCATTTTATGAAAGAATATTCATCTACACCGGTTTCCGTCAGGCTTGGGAGCAGATCAGCATTCTGCCCAGGCTGAAACATGGCGAAAGACACACCGAGAGATACAGGAAAGCTAGCTCTCGTCTCGATGGGAGGGCGCGGGCAGGCTGCCCACACTTCCGGGAGGAACGTGAACAAGCGCTGCAGATCGACAGCGTAGTTGTGCACGATCGAGGGTATAGGGGGAAAGCTCCGAGATCAAAGAACCGGCGGAGAGAAGGCTTTTGCAAGCGCTATCATACCAACCGGAATTGAATAAGCTGCACGCGCACGCTCACCAGAGCGCATGGCAATGCCATCACAGTAATCTCGAATCCAAAATCTACAATCTAAAATGGTATAAGACGCTGCCCCGTCGACGCGAAAACGCCGTGTTGACGACAACCATTGACATCGCGAAGGAAAATGGTATATTCGTTCGAGATTCGCCGTGCGACCGGAGGAGGGGGAACGCTATGTCAATGTTGAAGCGAAAACGTCTGGGAGTGGTAACCAGCGGCTCGCTGGTCGAGGGGTTGCGTGCGCGCCTCGAGGGTGGCATGAGCGTCGAAGATATCCGGGTCGGTCAATTTGTTGTGATCCGGGGGGAGAAGCACGAATTTTTCTCACTGGTCACCGATATCGCCCTCGAGTCGACCAGTCGCACCATTCTCGCCAGGCCGCCGGACGGCGATAGTTTCCTCAACGATGTACTGGCAGGCACAGCCACCTACGGCGTCGTCCAGATCAAGCCAATGCTCATGCTGCCCGATGACCTGAGCGAAGAGCTGCGCCCGGTCAAAACCGTGCCATCCCACTTTGCACCGGTTCTGGAAACGAACGAACAGGATTTCTCTCGTGTCTTTGGCGCCGCAGACGCCACCCATTTTGAGATCGGTCGTCCACTTGACATGGATGTGCCGGTCTGCATCAACCTCAATCGTCTGGTCGAACGCTCGAATGGCATCTTCGGCAGAAGCGGCACCGGCAAGAGTTTTCTCACCCGCCTGATCCTGTGCGGCATCATCCGCTCCGGTGTCGCCGCGAACCTGGTCTTCGACATGCACAGCGAGTACGGCTGGGAAGCAACATCGGAGGACGGCGCGTTTGTCAAGGGGTTGCGCCAGTTGTTCGGCGCTCAGGTGTTGATCTATACAATCGACGCCGAATCATCGCGCAAACGCGGGGTGAGCGTGGATGAAGTCATCACCATTGGACTGGATCAGATCGAGGCTGAGGACATTCTCCTCCTGCAGGATGAACTCAACCTGAATCCCACCGCCGCCGAGTCGGCCTATCTGCTTGTCGATCGCTACAGGCAGGAATGGCTCAGGACGCTCCTGGGGATGAGCAGTGACGACATTCGCAACTTCGCCGAACAATCCGGAGCGCACGCCGGCGCGGTCAGCGCCCTCAAACGCAAACTGGATCAGATCCCGCGTCTGGGGTTCGTCCGTGACCAGGCGCCGGTCGACGCCATTGACCGCATGATCGAGCATCTGGCGCGTGGACGGCATGTCATCCTAGAATTCGGTCAGTATCGCAGTGCGCTGGCGTATATGCTGACGGCGAATATTATCACGCGCCGCATCCACCGGCGCTGGGTCGAACAGACCGAAACCTTCCTGCGCACCAAGAATCCGGCAGACAAACCACGCCAGCTGGTCATCACGATCGAAGAGGCGCACAAGTTCCTCAACCCAGGCGCCGCGCGGCAGACGATCTTCGGCACGATTGCGCGCGAGTTGCGCAAGTACAGCGTCACGCTCCTGATCGTCGATCAACGTCCATCATCGATCGATCCGGAAGTCATGAGTCAGATCGGTAGCCGGGTCACTGCGCTCCTCAGCGACGATCGCGACATCGACGCAGTCTTTACCGGCGTGAGCGGCGCTGCCGGGCTGCGCGCCGTGCTCGCCAGCCTCGACACTCGCCAGCAGGCGATGGTGCTGGGGCATGCCGTGCCGATGCCGGCGGTCATTCGCACCCGCCCCTACGATGCTGCCTTCTACAAAGCGATGGGATTTGACGAATCACCCGCAGCCGGGCGAGAAAAACGGGCATACGCGGAGATGGATGAATTGTTTTCTTGAGCCGAGGTGAAACCTGCCCGCCTGCACGGTTCGACGCTTCGAGACGTTGTAACACGACGTCCCTACTGTCCACGTTCGACGCGTAACCACCCTTCCAGCAGTCGCTGCTGCTCTTCCGTCGGGGACTCGACCGGCGTAATCGTCAGAGTGTCGGGCGGAGCTTCGGTGAGTTGCAACGGAATGTGGAGCAGGTCGTCGCGGCGGAACAGGCTGAACACCACCGTATCACCCGGTTTTCGTTCTGCCAGACGCGCTTTGAGGCGCTCTTCGTCGATCCGAATGCCATCTAGAGCGATCAGTTCGTCGCCAGGATAAATCCCGGCTAACTCGCCGGGTCCGCCTGCCAGCACAACCGACACAGTGAGCCGGCCGTGGCTGATTTTGAGGCGCAACCCGTGCCAGGCAGGGAGATGATCGTTCTCTTTTTCGAGCGAATGACTCCAGACCAGGCGCAACCCGACCGCTTCGAGTGCGCGATCATAATCCAGTTCATCCGTGCTGGCGACGGCGCGCGCCAGTAATGCGCGATATGCCCCGCCCTCCTCACCAGCGACCGCTTCCACCGCACGGCAGAACCCATCGTCTTCATCGAAACCGGGGCGCTTCGCCAGCTCGCCGCTGTAGAGGTCGTGCACCTGATCGCCGGCATATTCCGCATACAGGTAGCGCATGACATCATCGAGCGAACGCGCGCCGCCGGTGCGCCGCCGGATCTCCAGATCGAGCAGGAACGCGACCAGGCTGCCTTTCAGATAGTACGACACACTGCTATTCGGCCCGTTTTCATCGGGGCGATAGAACTTGATCCAGGCGTCGAAACTGCTCTGCTCCAGCGACTGAAGCGCCCGTCCCGGCTGGCTCTGCAACAGTTTGATATCGTCGGCAAGCGCTTCGAGATACCGTTCGCGGCTGATCAACCCGGCGCGCAGCAGGATCAGATGGTCATAATAACTGGTAATGCCCTCCATTACCCACAACTGGCGGGTGTAATTTTCGCGCGTATAGTCGAACGGTCCGAGCGGCGCAGGGCGAATGCGCTTGACATTCCAGACGTGGAAGAACTCGTGCGCCGTAAGCGCCAGAAACTTTTCATACGAGCGCGCAGGGCGAAAACCCCAGCGATCGACAATATTCGAGACGCTATTGCGATGTTCGAGACCGCCATACCCGCCATCGACCAGATGCACGATAAAAACATAGCGCTGATAGGGCAATCCGCCGAACATGGCGCGCGTCACCTCGACAATCGTGCGGGTATCGGCGAGAATCTGCCGCTCATCTTCGTTGCCGCGCCCCCAGAGCGCGATCTCGTGAGGAACGCCATCGACGTCGAAGGTCAACAGCCGGTGCGTTCCGCATTCAAACGGCGAGTCTGCCAGTTCATCATAATCGTGCGCGCGAAATGTCGCCCAGCTATTGCGCTCGTCCGCGCCATCGACCCGCTCCAGTCCGGTCGTCACTCGCCATTCGGGCGGCGTCTGAACATTGATGATACATGGCTCGTGGGCATGTCCGCAACGGTACATACAGATCGTGGAAGGGTTGAAATAGCCATGCGTGCCATCGAGATGGCTGGTGCGCACACTCAGATCGAACGCATACACCTGATAGGTGACCCGCACAGAGCGAGCATTGCCCGTCGTGATACGCCAGGTTGTCTTATCGATCTTCTGCCAGGGAAGCGGTTCACCACGATCGTCGACGGCAGCGAACTGCTGCACATGCCGGGCATAATCGCGGATCAGATACGATCCTGGCGTCCAAGCTGGCAGCGCCAGATCGAGCGTTTGCCCATCGACAGGATGAATATCCAGCGCCACATCATACCGGTGGGTATGAGGACGCAGCATCGAGACGGAATACGTTACCGGCATGGGCGCTACTTTACACTAATCGGCATTGAACAAGCTACATGCGCACTCGCACCAGAGCGCATTGTAATGCCATCACAGCAATCTACCATCAATACGCCTGCACTGTCAGGAACAGACACGCGCAGAAATGTACAATCGAACATTGCCCAGGCGTCACATGGTATACGGGGCGAACAGGCGGACAAACAGCCGACTAAACTGCGGCGAGTCGGCGTCGATCTGTTCATAGAGATCGACAACGCGCGCAACCTGATCGCGACGCCGCCACATCTCCCGCGCGAACCGGTCATCGATGTTGCGTTCAGTGCGCAGGAAAGCGTAGAACTGCTTGAGCGACGTACAGAGTTCACGCGCTCCTCGTGGCGAGCTGTTCGCGACACGCCGCGGATAGAAGAAGAACAGGCATTCATCGAGCGTTGCGTAGTTGCCCTCAGCCAGCGTCTGCGCATAATAACTGGCAAGAAAATCGGCGTAGATCCACAGGTCGCCGGTGCGACTGGCCGCCGTCGCCTCACTCTTGCCCTGCGCCAGCAGGAACGCATAGAAACGTTCCATCAACTCGTGGCTGACAGCTAGCGCCTCGTCATTCGGGGTCAGTTGCTCGTCAAACTCCTCGTCCCACTCCTCAGAGTCGTCGTCCCACTCTTCGTCGAGCGTCGATATCTCATCGTCATCTGCAACATCTTCGAGTTCCGGCGGTCCCCCGTTGAAATCCGGCGATGTTGTATCGGATGCAACGTAGGGAACCAGCGTTGCAAACAGCTGTGGATTCTCAGGGAGCATGCGATGGAAGCATGTCGCCAGAATATGCTGAATTTCCTCGATGTTCTCAGTGCTGTGCAGGCGCTCGATCTCCTCAGGACTGAGCCCCGCCATCAGCTGGCGCGCTGCCGCAAGCAACTCAGGACGTTCGGCAATGAACGCGCGCAGATCGTCGATGAGCGACAGGTCGTCATCATCGAGGTCGGCAGCGGCAAACAGTCCATCCTCGTCGTCCGTCAACGTCCATGCATCGTGATCATACTCTCCTTTGCGCAACCGTTCTTCGATCTGATCGGAATAATCCTGGAGCGCGTCAATCGGTTCCAGTTGCACAACAGTTGTTTCGCCGCTGCGTGTATCGAAGACCACGCGCGCAGTCGAGGCGCGTGGCGCAATGCCATTCCACAACTCCTGCGCCGCAGCTTCGCGGCGGCTCTCCAGCAGTTCCCGCTGAAGCACATCGATCGCTGCCAGCAGTTCAGAGTCGTGCGTTTCCCATACGCCAGAATCCTGATCCCCAAAAATATCCGCCAGGGTGCGGTACGTTCGATCGCTCAGCAACGTTCCGTTGATCAGACGCAGACGCGGATCGTTCGCCACCAGCTCTTGCCATGAACGCCCGGCATACGTCGTGCGCCAGGCAGCGCGCGCAAAGACCGGCAACACCACATCAGCGGCGCTGATCGGCAGTGAACGGCTAGACATTACGCGCCCCGCGATCCCGTCGATCAATTCCTGTTCCTGGCGAATCACGTCCGCCGAACGGGTGAGCGGAGCGTGATCGGCCTGAAGGCGGAGCGTCAAAGGCGCCATCTGCTCAACCGTCACCAGGATCGTGTCACCGTCGAACATGAACTCACGGCGCATCCAGTCGCCGATGTCGATGGCCGATTGCGTGAAAGGTCCGAAGAGATCATCAACCAGTTCAATCGAACCAAACGTGAAAGGAATGAGCGTCCCGTTGGCGTCTTTCAGCACCAGATCGTCCTGCACAGGCGAGACGAATGGGAACAGGTGCGTTCGCAGCAAAAGACCGGTCGCCATTTCGTGCGGACCCGGCGCCACCCGGAAACGCAGGCCGGTCAACGCAACGTGCAGTGGCAGCAACTTGCCGTCGCCAAGGCGCACCCATCCCACCTCATTTGCCCCGAAACGCAGACGGACACGAATACTGGCATAGGGATCACGCGCCTGGCTTGGACGCCGTTGCAGCACACGTTCGTATATCTCACGCTCAGCGACGACATCATCATATTCTCCTGCCAGTTCCAAGAGGATGCTGGCGATAGTCGGTTCGCGTTGCGCCATAGTCGGGATGCTCCTCATTGTGTGGTTGTCTGATAGCAATTATAGCACAGAACCCCCTCAACTCCCGCCTCCGACTTGACATCATGACGCATCACAGGTATAGTGGCGTCATACCGAAACATACCTTGGCAACCTAGTATGCGCGCAGCATTGTGTACAACCACTACCACGATGACCACTCCGACCACTACCGCCGGAGTATGTCGTCGTGGGAGGGTTTTCGAGCACTGACAGCTCATATGCGATGAACGCCCCCTCCTGCAAAGGACGGGGGCGTTTCTATTTAGGCGACGGAGGAAAGGCATGCTGTTCGACCGCTATGGCGCATTTCTGCCGCTCACAACCCAAACACCACGCCTCAGCCTGGGCGAAGGCGATACGCCGCTGATCCACGCGCCACGGCTGGCGCGCGCCATCGGTGTGCGCGAGTTGTTCCTGAAATACGAGGGCGCCAACCCAACCGGTTCGTTCAAGGATCGCGGCATGGTAGTGGCGGTCGCCAAGGCGCTCGAAGCCGGTGCGACCTCGGTGATCTGCGCCTCGACCGGCAATACTTCCGCCAGTGCAGCGGCGTATGCGGCGCATGCCGGGATCGAGTCGATCGTTGTGGTGCCTGCCGGGAAAATCGCGCTCGGCAAACTGGCGCAGGCGCTCATGTACGGCGCGCGGCTACTGGTGATCGAGGGCAACTTCGACCGGGCATTGCAGATTGTCCGCGATCTGGCGAATACCTTTCCGGTCACGATTGTCAACTCGGTGAATCCCTACCGTCTCGAAGGGCAGGCGACCGCCGCCTACGAAATCTGCGATGCGCTCGGCGGTCCGCCGGATGCGCTCTGCCTGCCGGTCGGCAATGCCGGGAATATCACGGCGTACTGGATGGGGTTTCGTCGCTACCACGAAGCGGGGCGCATCGACCGCCCGCCGAAAATGCTCGGCTTCCAGGCGGAGGGCGCCGCACCGATCGTGCACGGACATCCGATCGAACACCCGGAAACCATTGCAACCGCGATCCGGATTGGCAACCCCGCGAGCTGGTGCTATGCGCTCGATGCACGTGATCAGTCAGGTGGTCTGATCGACTGCGTGAGTGACAATCAGATTCTGCAGAGCTGGCGCGATCTGGCGCGTCTGGAGGGCGTCTTCGTCGAACCGGCGTCGGCGGCTGGCGTTGCCGGGTTGCGCAGGGTGATCGCCGAAGGACGCGCCGATCCGGACGCGTGCTATGTGGCGGTGCTCACCGGTCATGGTCTGAAAGACCCCGGGCTGGCGGTCGAACAGTTCGATCCGCCTGAGCCGGTTCCAGCGGACATGGACGCGATTCTGCGGTGGTTGGGCTGGTAGAACAACAACGAGGAGGACATTGATGCCCTTGCTGGTGATGAAATTTGGTGGAACGTCGGTCGGCGACGCTGCCGCCATCCGGGCGGTCGCTGCCATTACCGAAGCGCAGCGTACAACGTGGGGACAGGTCGTGCTGGTGGTCTCGGCGATGAGTGGCGTCACCGACATGCTGATCCGCGGCGCGACAACGGCTGCGTCTGGCGATCAGCACACCTTCCGTGACGTGGACCGCATGCTGCGCGAGAAGCACGCCGCTGCGCTGGCAGAACTCGTGCCCGACGAGCGCGATCGCGGCGACGTTGGCGATCAGGTGTTTCGTCTGATCGACGAGTTCAGCATCCTGTGCCACAGCGTCGCCGTGCTGGGTGAACTGTCGCCGCGCGCCATCGACGCCATTTCGAGCCTTGGTGAGCGGATGAGTGTGCGGGTCGTCGCTGCGGCGCTACGGGCGCGCGGCATTCCTGCCGAAGCGCTCGACGCAAGCGAGTTCGTGGTGACAACCGCACATTTTGGTGATGCCCGTCCGTTGCAGGATGTCACACGGGAACGAACGCGCGCGCGATTACTGCCGCTCCTCGAACGCGGCATCGTCCCGGTGGTCACCGGTTTTATCGGCGCAACCGAACAGGGAGTGACGACCACACTGGGGCGCGGCGGCAGCGATTACAGCGGCGCCATCATCGGCGCTGCGCTCGATGCCGATGAGGTCGATATCTATACCGATGTCGACGGCGTTATGACCACCGACCCGCGGCTGGCGCCCGATGCCCGCGTCATCCCGATCCTGTCGTATGCCGAAATGGGTGAACTGGCGTATTTCGGCGCGAAGGTGCTCCACCCGCGCACCATTCGCCCGGTGGTCGAGCGCGGTATTCCATTGCGGGTGCGCAATACCTTCAATTCGTCCCACCCCGGCACGCTGGTCATTCAGGAAGTCGAGTCAAACGGGCAGACGGTCAAAGCTGTGACGGCTATCCGTAACCTGAGTCTTGTGGCAGTCGAGGGGCGCGGCATGATCGGCGTGCCTGGCGTTGCGGCGCGCACCTTTGGCGCTGTCGCCAGTGTTGGCGCGAATGTACTGATGATCTCACAGGCATCATCGGAACAGAGTATCTGTTTTGTGGTTCCTTCCAGCACTGTTCCGCAGGTCATCTATGCGCTTGAGCACAACCTGGCGATGGAACTGGCGCGGCGTGACATTGATCGGGTCTGGGCGCGCGATGATGTGGCGATCATCACGGCAGTCGGCGCGGGAATGCGCGACACGCCTGGCGTCGCGGCACGAGTCTTCGGCGCGCTCGCCGATAACCATATCAATGTGATTGCCATCGCGCAGGGATCATCGGAATGCTCGATCAGCACGGTTGTCGCCGCGTCGGATTGTGATGCGGCCGTGCGCGCCGTTCACCGGCTGACGACATAGCCGATATGTGTACTGCTTCAGACAGATCGTAACCATCATGGTGTTTTGGCGTCGGCGGGGCGGCGTCTCGTGGCGCTTGCGAAAGCTATCCCGCCGCCGATTCGTAATCTCGCGCGCTTCCCCCGAACCCCCGATCGTGAACGGTGACCTGCGAAGGTGCAACGGTCCTGGAAAAAGCGAGAGCTCTAAGCGTGGCCTTTGTGGACTTCGTGCCTTTGTGGTGCGATCATCAAGCGATGTCTCGTTGTCGAGAACCGTTACAAAATAGCAAAGAAGGAGTAACCCAATGACACGCAAACGCATTCCAGTTGCTATTCTCGGCGCCACAGGCGCTGTCGGTCAGCGGATGGTGCAGCTGCTGGAGAACCATCCGTGGTTCGAGATTGCCATTCTCACCGGTTCGGATCGAACGATCGGGCGCCCCTACGGTGAACTGGTGCGCTGGATCCTCGATACGCCCATCCCGGAGCACACGGCGAAGATGGTCGTCCGGCCGACTGAAGAGGTGGCCGATGTGGCGATTGCGCTGTCGGCACTGCCTACCGACGTTGCGCGCGAGATGGAACCGCGATGGGCGGAGCGCGTCGCAGTCTGCTCGAATGCGTCCGCCTACCGTGCAG
>JBEPYG010000083.1:8328-13487 GCA_041641515.1 Roseiflexus sp. | reverse complement strand
ATGTAATCACCGTTTGCGATCGCGCGCGCGAGACATGCCCCGTCTTTCCCGGCTTGAAGGAATCTATTCACTGGAGCATTCCGGATCCGGCAGCCGTCGAAGACGAAGCCGAAAGGCGCCGCGCCTTCCACCAGACGGCCACGCAACTGGCAAACCGCATTCGCTATTTGCAGATCCTGATTGAACGCGAACGGCGTGATAAAGCGGCAACGAGATAATTATCAGGGAGGAAGTAAACCGGTCATGACTGTGCGAATCGGAATCAACGGATTTGGACGGATTGGGCGCCTGGCGCTGCGCGCGATGTGGGGCTGGTCCGACGTGACTGTCGCTCATATCAACGAGATCGGCGGTCCGGTCGAAACTGCCGCGCACCTGCTGGAGTTCGACTCAGTTCATGGGCGGTGGCAGCGCGATATCCAAACCGAACAGGGGCAGTTGATCGTCGAGGGCGTACCGATTGGCTATAGCAGCGTCAGGGAGCCAGGCGCCGTTCCCTGGCGCGCCGCCGGCGTCGATATTGTGCTTGAAGCTACCGGCAAGTTCCGCACCCGTGAGACGTTGCAGGCGTACTTCGACGCCGGTGTGCGCAAGGTCATCGTGGCGGCGCCCGTCAAGGACGGCGCGCTCAATATCGTCATGGGCGTGAATGATCACTGGTACAACCCGGACGAGCACCATATCCTGACCGCTGCGTCCTGCACAACCAACTGCCTGGCGCCGGTCGTCAAGGTCATCCACGAAGGGATCGGCATTGTGCATGGGATGATCACGACCATTCACGATATGACCAATACCCAGAGCATTCTCGATACCCCCCACAAAGACCTGCGCCGGGCGCGCGCGTCCAGTCTGTCGCTCATTCCGACAACCACCGGCTCGGCGACCGCCATCGGCTTGATCTTCCCCGAATTGCAGGGAAAACTCGACGGCATCGCCGTGCGGGTGCCATTGCTGAATGCGTCGCTTACCGACTGTGTTTTCGAGGTGCAACGCCCAACGACCGTCGCGGAGGTGAATGCGCTGCTTCGCACTGCCGCTGAGGGTCCGCTGGCGGGCATCCTGGGGTACGAACATCGCCCGCTCGTCTCGGTCGATTTCAAAGACGACCCGCGCTCGGCAATCATCGACGGACCTTCAACGATGGTCACCAACGGCACCCAGGTCAAGATTTTCGCCTGGTACGACAACGAATGGGGCTACGCGAACCGGTACGTCGAACTGGCGCGAAAAGTGGCGCTCATGATGGAAGAATGAGCATCCATAAGGAGGAACTGTGGCAACCGCAGATATTGCAGCGCCGCGAACGGCATCGAACGATCTGCGCAATTATGTCCTGGTGACCGGCGCCTACTGGGCGGATACGATCACCGATGGCGCACTTCGTATGCTGGTGCTGTTCTACTTCTATCAACTCGGCTATTCGCCGTTCCAGGTGGCGATGCTGTTCCTGTTCTACGAGATCTTTGGCGTCATCACCAACCTGTTCGGCGGCTACCTGGCTGCGCGCATGGGGCTGAAAAGTACGCTCTTCTCCGGTCTCGGCGTCCAATTTGCGGCGTTGAGCATGCTGGCGCTGCCAGACTCTGCCTGGTTGACCGTGCCCTACGTCATGGTTGCGCAGGCGCTCTCCGGCATCGCCAAAGACCTGACGAAGATGAGTAGCAAGAGCGCAGTCAAACTGATCGTCGCTGAGGACGCGCAATCCACCCTCTTCAAATGGGTGGCCATCCTGACCGGCTCGAAGAACGCGCTCAAAGGCGTGGGCTTCTTTGTCGGGGGACTGCTGCTCTATCTGGTCGGTTTCCGCACCGCGATCATCATTCTGGCAGGACTGGTCATCACAGCGCTGGTCGTCACCGCGGTCATGATGCGCGGCGACCTCGGCAAGGCGAACAAGAAGGCAAAGTTTCGCCAGATGTTCTCGCACAACCGCGCCGTCAACTTTCTGGCAGCGGCGCGCATCTTCCTGTTCGCCTCCCGCGATGTCTGGTTCGTTGTCGGTCTTCCGGTCTTCCTCTACACCGTGCTGGGATGGAACTTCTGGCAGGTTGGCGGGTTTCTGGCGATCTGGGTCATCGGCTACGGGATTGTGCAGGCATCAGCGCCAGAGGTCATTAAGCGCCGGATGAAGGTCGATGAAGCAGGAATTGCGCACGGCAGCGTGCCAGATGGACAAACCGCGATGTGGCTGGCGTTCGTGCTGGCGGCATTCCCGGCTGGAATCGCCATAGCGCTTGCCAGCGGCGTCGATCCGGCGCTGGTCGTCGTTGCCGGATTGATTGCGTTCGGCATCATCTTTGCCATGAACTCATCGGTGCACTCGTATCTCATTCTGGCGTATACCGAGAGCGACAAAGCGGCGATGGGGGTCGGGTTCTACTATATGGCAAACGCGATGGGACGTCTGGCGGGCACCGTGCTTTCCGGCGCCGTCTATCAGGTCTGGGGGCTGGTGGGATGTCTCTGGTTCGCTGTCGCCTTCGTGCTCGCCGCCGGGGTTATCTCAGTGGCGCTGCCGCGCCGCGCAGCGGGAGCGCCGGTGGTGACGGCATTCGGCGACGGTGGGGACTAGTCGCTATGGACCTGCGGAAGCGTGACGCTTCCGCAGGTTGGCGCTCGGAGCACATGCGCCGTCACTACGGCTTTCGCGCAGTGATCGCGCTGCTCGTAAAACATCCTGCCAGACCCTTCACCACATCCTCAGGTATCGCCGCCAGATCTCCAGGCACATCCGAAGATACATCGTCGATCGTGGAGCGGTGCTGCACAGTGACGGCAATATCAGTAAAACCGGCGTCACTGAGCAGTCTGCGATACTCATCGATCGTCAATGCGCCAGCGATGCATCCCGTCCAGCTCAGTGCCGCACGGATCTGCTCCTCGGTAACAGGGAAAACGCTCAGATCACCGTCGATCACAATGTCGGAAACCGCCAGTCGCCCACCCGGTTTGAGCACACGAAACGCCTCCTCCAGAGCACGACCTTTGTCGGGCGTGAGATTGATCACGCAATTGGAGATGACGACATCAACGGTGTTCGAGGGAAGCGGTATGTTCTCGATGTCGCCCTTGAGAAAATCGACGTTGGTCACACCCGCCTTTTCTGCGTTACGACGCGCCAAAGACAGCATCTCGTCGGTCATGTCGAGACCGTAGACATATCCCGTCGCGCCGACGCGCTGCGCTGCAAGCAGTACATCGAGCCCACCGCCTGATCCCAGGTCGAGCACCACCTCACCTGGACGTAGCGTCGCCAGTGCAATCGGGTTGCCGCAGCCAAACGAGGTGGTGACCACCCCTTTCGGCAATGCTGCAATCGTCTCGGCGCCATAGAGCGCAACTTCGGTCGGCGTACTGTCACTGCAACATCCAGACGAAGAACCGCAACACGAGCCGGAAGCAATGCGCCGGGCATAGTGATCGCGCACCTGGTCTTTGATCGTGTCTGATGATGAGGATGGTTGAGCCACTGAGTCTGTCTCCTTCTGTATATCGAGATGCATAACAACCGCACTGGTCGGACACGCACCGTTGAACTCTGCCGATTGCTGTACTGTGGGAGTAACATCGGCTCTCGATACAATGCGAAAGCCGAAACGAGCAAAGTACGCCGTTGCACCCGTTGTCAGCAAATAGAGGGATCGCACGCCTCGATGCTGCGCCAGTTCAATGGCGGCACGCACCAGCGCCTCGCCAACACCGCGCCTGCGATGCATTGCATCCACCGCCACTGAACGAAGTAAACCGGCGTCGCCATAGCACTCAACAGCGGCGCATCCGACAAATGCCGAACCATCACGCGCTACAAGGACACATTCTAGATGATCGGTCAGTCCATCGCGCGGTAATCCTGCCTGATCGAGCAGGCCCAACAGCAACAGCAAATCATCGGGTTTGAACGGCGTGATATTCACGGTAAGTCCTTCCTCCAGATCGTCATACGGGACAGGCGCCTGTCGCCGCTATCATATTGATGATCATCAATATGATACGCAAAAAAAAATTATCCCTCGAACAGCGCCAGCATGCGCGTGATACGGCTACGCAACGCTTCCAGCGCCTCGTGGCGAATGAAGTAGTACATCCAAGGACCATGACGCTCAGCATCGACCAGACCGGCTTCGCGCAACAGACGCAGATGATGTGAAACTGTGGGTTGCTTGACCGGCACTGCCGCTTCGAGATCGCACACACATACCTTCCCCGCATACTGTGCCAGCACATCCAGGATCAGCAAGCGCACAGGATGCCCAAGCACGTGCAAGTCGTCACTCACCTGTTGCGCCTCCGCCATGCTCAACGAAAGGGTGACACCATCTGCGCAGCAACGCGCGCCACGCTCTCGTTCAGTGATGTCGTGGGAAGCCATACCGTTCCTCCCAACACTCTTCCGTCGGTGTACCAACGTTCAGACGTTCAGTGATGTCGTGCTCCTGTGGATTGTAGCATCTATATTGAAGATTGTCAATATGTTGTTGACACGTAACTGTTCACATGTGCCATACCCATAGTTTTTTGCCGACGAAGCGACATACCAATAGCTCTTGTGGATGCTGCGTTGCTACTGAATTCATATGCTTAAGAGCATTCGATCAGAAGCTTTCACGCGATGTATGCCAGGCATCCTGATAAGCCCAAACGTCCGCTAATGCAAGCTTGGTTTCCTTCTCCGGCAAGTTCAGAGACAGACAGTCGCAATGGAACTAGGCGAGTTTTAGGCAAAGCGATAACAGCTATTGACGGAACATGCCATCAACATCACCGGGGAACATGGGACACAACACGGGGAGCGAAGCGGAGGATCCACGACTCCTCCGCTCCGCCGCTGAAAAGGCAAGAGGTAAGGGTGACTACACAAACTCCTGCATTGCCTGCTCAAACCGTTCGCGTGAGGGGCGCAGCTGATCGTCGGGCAGGTATGCGAGTGGTGTGTCGGTCAGGTGCATAACCTCGTGCAGCGTCTGACGCTGGGTGTTAATGTAGAGCAGCCCGGTGATAAACTCGTGGTTCTGGCGCGCCTGTTCCAGGAGTTCGATAGCTTGCCACCTGTTCGTCGGATCATAGTCGCGCCCCAGTTTGCGCAGTTTGATCATCGGCCCGTCGTGCAACTGGACGTAGCGCTCGCCGCCTTCCTCATACTCCACGTGAACCTCGTC
>JBEPYG010000083.1:0-8318 GCA_041641515.1 Roseiflexus sp. | reverse complement strand
GAAGCGCGGGATGAACTGGATGTCCTGCAGACGCTCTTCGTGCGATTTGCCGTAGTCGTAGCTTTTGGTCGAATCGTGGTGGTTGTTGAAGGTGACGCACGGGCTGATGATGTCGATCACAGCAGTGCCGTGGAACGACATAGCCGCCTTCAACAGTTCACGCACCTGTTTGGCGTCGCCGGCGAAGGAGCGCGCAACGAAGCCGCAATCGGCGGCCAGTGCCTCGATGCAGATGTCGATTGGCGGCAGGACGTTGGTGCCAGCATACTTCAGCGTCTGGCCCACATCGGCGGTTGCCGAGAACTGCCCTTTCGTCAGGCCGTACACGCCGTTGTTTTCGACAATATACACCACAGGCACATTCCGGCGCACCATGTGTTTGAACTGTCCCAGTCCGATGCTACCGGTATCGCCGTCACCGCTGATCCCGATCGCCAGCAGGGTGCGATTGGCGAGGACTGCACCGGTCGTCACCGATGGCATGCGCCCGTGCAGTGTGTTGAACCCGTGCGAGCGGCTCATAAAGTATGCCGGCGTTTTGGATGAGCAGCCAATTCCGCTCATCTTGATGACCTGGTGCGGCGCAAGCGAAAGTTCGAACGCCGCCGTAATAATCTGGCTTGTGATCGAGTTGTGCCCGCATCCCTGGCAGAGCGTCGTTTCTCTGCCGCGGTAGTCCTGGCTTGTCAGCCCGATTCTATTGACATTCGGCTTGCCGTTGGCTTTTGTCTCGACTGTCATCGCATCCTCTCTCATGCTTCATTACGACTGTTCTCAGCACCTGTGATCGAGTCCGCCACAAACTGTGCGCTCATTGGCAGACCGTTGCAGATGCGCACTGAACGAATGCGTGCGGCATATTCCGGTGCATGCAATTGCACGAGTTGCGCCATCTGACCGTCCTGGTTCAGTTCGGCGATATAGATGCGCTCATATTTTGCCAGGAAGTCGGTGAGGGTTGACTCGAGCGGCAGTGCCCGCAGACGCAGATAACTCGCCGTGATCCCGCGGGTGCGCAGGATGTCGCACGCTTCGCGCACCGCAGGGTCGGTCGACCCATACGCGATAATGCCGATAGTGGCATCGTCAGCTTCCTGGATGACCGGCTTCGGGACGAGTGTGCGCGCTGTATTGTGTTTGAGCGTCAGGCGATCCAGATTCTGTTGCCAGTCGTCCGGGCGTTCGCTGTAGAGCGCAAACTCATTATGACCGGTGCCGCGCGCCAGGTATGCTGAGCGCGGGTTGGGGTTGCCCGGCAAGGTACGGTACGGAATCCCGTCACCGTCGATATCTTTGTAACGCCCCCAATCCTTGAACTTCTCCAGATCGTCGGCGCTCAACACCTTACCGCGGTCGAGGGGCCTGTCGGGATAGGTGAATGGTTCAGACATCCAGTTATTCATACCGAGGTCGAGATCGCTCAGTACCAGTACCGGCGTCTGCAATCGCTCGGCGAGGTCGAACGCCAGGTAGCCGAACTCGAAGCACTCGGTCATTGTGCCGGGGAACAAAATGACGTGATGAGTATCGCCGTGCCCCATGTAATACGCCGAAAGAACATCGCCCTGCGATGTGCGCGTCGGCAGACCCGTGCTTGGTCCCATGCGCTGCACGTCCCAGATGACACAGGGAACCTCGGCGAAGTAGGCAAGGCTCACGAACTCGTTCATCAGTGACAGACCGGGACCAGAGGTGGCAGTCATGGCGCGTGCGCCGGCCCATCCGGCGCCAACGATCATGCCGGCGGCCGCAATTTCGTCCTCGGTTTGAACGATGGCATATGTCGTCGTATTCGTCTCCGTATCGGCGCGGAGAATGGGCGCCAGTTCGGTCAACGCATCGATCAGACTGGTCGAGGGGGTGATCGGATACCAGGCACACACGGTCATACCGCCCATCAATGCGCCAAATGCGGCAGCGGTGTTGCCATCGACCAGGATCAGTCCCTGGGTTTTGTCCATCGGCGCAACGCGGAAGGGATCGGTCTTCGCCAGATTTGCCCGCACCCATTCGGCGGCAGCCGTAACAACGCCGTAATTGAGGGCGACAGGTTTGGGTTTGCCTTTGAAATGACGCTCAAGCGCCGCTTTGATCTCGGCCATGTCGATGCCCAGCAGTTCCGCCAGCGCGCCGACATAGACCATGTTGGCGATGTAATCGCGCAGTTTTGCGTCTACGCCAGATTGTTTGACCAGGTCGCGCACCGGTATTGGGTAGAAGTGGACATCCGAACGCGGATTGGTGAACTTGACGTCGTTTGGATGCACGCAGACGCCGCCAGGCACGAGCGACGCCAGGTCTTCATCGGCGGTGCGCTGATTGAAGGCAACCAGGATCTCGGTCGTTTCGCGGCGCGCAGTATAACCATCTTTGCTGACGCGGATGGTGAACCAGGTCGGCAGACCCTGGATGTTCGACGGAAAGAGGTTCTTGCCGCTCACCGGTATGCCCATCTTGAAAATGGCGCGCATCAGCACATTGTTCGCCGTCTGGCTGCCGGAACCGTTGACGGTTGCAGCAACGATCGAGAAATCATTGATGATCGGTTCGATCACCGGGCGATCAAGCGGACGTGGCTGGGTTTCTGTGTCGAGCATTTGTATCATAGGTGTTCTCCATACGCATGAAGGCGGACGTTCTGCCAGCCTCGCACAGATACAAAAAGGTGATGAAGGTCGCCATCAAACTGGCGGTCTTCCATCACCCTCCAAACCGTTGGCCGTCATGGCCGAATGTATGATGGTGTGCCATCGATTACAAGACCATTCGTGGATCGCGGAGCATTATGGTTACAAACATCCTGTTCAACATCACCAATATTATACCCCTTTTTTGTTGCGTATCGCACAAAGAATGCGGTGAATTTCAGGGCGCTGGCGGAAACTGCCCGACGCCATTGATCACGCCGCCTTCGATCAATGGAATGCCGCTGTCGGTCAGCACGTTGCCATACATATCGGTGACGCGGAAGGTATAAGGTCCGGGTCCCATGCCGCTGTTCGCCACGAAGTAGTTGTACATCTCGCGTGGCACAGTCTGCCACTGTCCATCGGGACGAAGGTACTCAAACTTGGCGATGGGGTTGCGATGATTGCGAACCTGCACGGCAGTCCACCAGCGGTTGCTTCCTTCTTTGAAGCGATAGGCGATTGGACCGGGGATGTCGGGGCTGACGATGCGCCAGCGGATGGGCACACGACCGGCAGATAGGTCGGCGATGCGGGCAAACGCCTGCGGACTCATATCAACATCACCTCGGGCGCATTCTGGGCAGCGGTCAACAATACGCACGATAACGCTGCCCTTCGGTCCGATGACTTCGATGAATGCGCCGCAGAGTGCCGCGATCCCGTAGTCGGTGTGGTTCATCGCCGCCACCATCAGGTCGTGCGGCGATGGACCGAACATGCAGTTGCCGTCGCCGGTGGCGTTGTAGTAGGTTCCCTCACCGGTGCGGTACACGGCATCACGGACGACGAGCGGCAGGTAGATGGCGTGGGTATCGAGCTGTGCCCCAACAGAGGGGATGTTGCCGACAAGCATGAGCCAGATGCCGGCAAAGGCAAGAATGCGAAGGGGCATAATCGCTCCTGTCTTGTTTGGGTAGCTTATGCGTCGATCGCGATGTGATACAGTTCGCCGTATTTGCGCCTCAGATACGCCAGATACGGCTGCACATCGAGCGATTTCCCGGTTGCGCGGCGCAGGATGTCATCGGCGTCCAGGGCGCGACCGTGGCGATAGACATGCTCACGCATCCACGTGCGCAGCGTATCGAACCTGCCCTGGGCAATCTGGTGCGGGATGTCGGGGTGATCGCGCAGTGCGGCATCGAACAGCTGCACACTCATGATGTTCCCTAGGGTATACCCCTGAAACGCGCCGCCGATCAATCCGCCGTACCAGTGAACATCCTGCAACACGCCATCGCGATAATCGGGCGGTACAACGCCAAGATCGCCGCGGTAGCGTTCGTGCCAGACTTCGGGCAGATCACGCACAGCCAGCGTCCCTTCCAGCAACGCCAGTTCCAGGTCGAAGCGCAGGATGACGTGCAGGTTGTAGGTCACTTCGTCAGCTTCGGTACGGATGAGTGAACGCTGCACCTTGTTGATGGCGCGGTAAAACGTTTCGAATGGCACATGCGCCAGCTGGTCGGGGAAGGTTGCCTGCAGGCGCGGGTAGAAGTGTTCCCAGAACGGGCGACTGCGCCCAACGATATTCTCCCACAGGCGCGACTGGCTTTCGTGCATACCCGCGGATGTGCCTGAGGCGAGCGGCGTCCCTTCAAACTCCAGGGTGATGCCCTGTTCATACATGGCGTGACCAGCTTCGTGGATCGTGCTGAAGAGCGCTGACCCCAGATCATAATCATCGAAGCGGGTCGTGATGCGCACATCGTTCAGGGAGAACTTCGTCATGAACGGATGCAGCGTTGTATCCTGTCGTCCACGGGTGAAATCGTACCCTAGCGCCGTGATGACCTCGACGCCAAATGCCAATTGTTGTTCTTTGGGGAAGAACTGGCGCAGGCAGGAGTCGTCGAGTGGCGGCTGATCGGTGATCTGTTCGACCAGCGGGATCAGTCCCTGGCGCAGTTCCGCAAAGACCTGCCTGATCGTTGTGGCGCGCATGCCGTAATCCGCCATGTCGATCAGCGGATCGGCGATATGCTCGTACCCTGGGAAGAATTCGGCGAAGCGACGGCTGAGGTCGAGGGTGCGTTCCAGGTAGGGCAGCACCGCTCCGATATCATTCGCCGGGCGCGCGCGCGACCAGACATCGTAGCTGGCGGCCATATGCTGATAGAGTTCAGCGGTAAACGCGGACGGAATACGAGTCGCTCGTTCATAGTCGCGCCGCGCGACCCGGATGAGCGCGGCATCGGGCGCGTCAGGCGGAAGCGACTCCTCGTAGGGGCGGAGCGCCTCGAGCAGGCGCCCGATCGCCGGATCGATCTGTTTCTCATGGATGATCCGTCCAAGGGTCGCCAGCTGACGACCACGCGCCGCTGCACCGCCTGGCGGCATGTAGGTCGTCTGATCCCAATTCAATAATGCAGCGGCCATTTCCAGGTCGTAGATCTCGTGCAGCCGCGCCTTGAGTTCCATGAGTTGAGACTGGTGATTCATGGTGTTACCCTGATATCTCAACGTTGAACGTTGGAACGTTCGCACGTTCAACGTTCAACGGTATGCGAAGTTAGAGTTTTTCGGCAACGGTCTTAGCTTGCAGGAAGAGGAGCAGATAATCGCGTCCACCTGCTTTCGAGTCGGTGCCGGACATGTTGAAGCCGCCAAACGGATGCGCGCCGACCATCGCGCCGGTGATCTTGCGGTTGAAATAGAGATTGCCGACGTGAAACTCATCGCGGGCGCGCTCCAGTCGCTCCCGTGAGCGGGAGTAGACGCCGCCGGTGAGACCATACTCAGTATTGTTCGCAATTGCCAGCGCCTCGTCGAAATCGCGCGCCTTGATGAATGCCAGCACCGGACCGAAAATCTCTTCCTGGGCGATGCGCGCATCGGGCGCCACATCGGCAATGATCGTCGGCGGCACGAAGAACCCGTCACCCGGCGCCTCGCCGCTGAACGCCAGACGTCCGCCTTCACGCTGCCCTTCCTCGATGTACCAGCGGATTTTATCGCGCGAACGTTCATCAATCACCGCGCCCATGAACGTCCCGCGCTGCGCCGGATCGCCGACCGTCAACCCGCCGGTCGCCTCAATCACGCGGTCGAGGAGTTCGTTGTACACCGGCTCAACAGCGACAACTCGTGAACAGGCGGAGCATTTCTGCCCCTGGAAGCCAAAGGCGGAAGCGACAATGCCGGACGTAGCAGCGTCCAGGTCGGCGGTTTCATCGACGATAATCGTATCTTTGCCTCCCATTTCGAGGATCGTGCGCTTGAGCCATTTCTGCCCGGGGTGCACCTTTGCTGCGCGCTCGAAGATGCGGAGGCCGACCTCTTTCGAGCCGGTGAAGCCGATGAAGCGCGTCAGCGGGTGATCGACCAGCGCATCGCCGACGCTGCTGCCCGGACCGGGGAGGTAATTGACCACACCAGGGGGCAGACCGCACTCTTCGAGGATGTCCATAAACTTCGCTGCGATGATCGGCGATGTCGAGGCGGGCTTGAGCACAATCGTATTCCCCGCCACGACCGGCGCCGTCACCAGCCCGACCATGATAGCGAGCGGGAAGTTCCACGGTGGAATGGCAACCCCGGCGCCAAGCGGGATGTAGGTCAGCCGGTCATCTTCGCCGGGGATGGGGTAGAGTGGCTGCGGCTCGCTCAGGCGTAGCATCTCGCGCGCATAGAATTCGCAGAAATCGATCGCCTCGGCGACATCGGCATCCGCCTCTGCCCAGCTCTTGCTCACCTCAGAGATGATCCAGGCGTTCAACTCGAAACGGCGCGCGCGCATGGCAGCCGCCGCTTTGAGCAGCAATTCGACGCGCTGTTCGACCGGTGCACGACGCCATTCGGCAAAGCGTCGGTGCGCCGTCTCGATGGCGCGCTGCGCCAGCGCCACATCGGCGCTCGCCGCATACCCGACAACTTCCGCGGGGCGCGCCGGGTTGACCGATGCGATCGTGGCGCCGGTCGTGATTCGTTCGCCATCGATAATCAGAGGATAGGTACGCCCAAACTGTGCGCGAACATCTGCCAGCGCCTGTTCCATAGCGGCAACGTTCGCGGGATCGTTGAAATCGGTAGGTGGCTCATTCCGAAATGGCGGGAGATCCATATACGTTGCTCCTGATCTGAGTCTCTTTGCTTAAGGCATTATACACGACCTGCTAGTTGCAGTGAGACTGCGACCGCTCGGCGTATGCCGCTTTCCTTTTCGGCGCATGAGACGACGGCGCGAAGCATATGCAGGGATATCTGGCTTGCGATGAGTGCGGCCGGTTTGTGGAGTGCAGGTCAGCCATTCCATTCCCCGGTATCATAACCAGACGATCGTCTCTAATATAGTTTCCTCTATGGTGTACTGCAGTCGATTGACCGAAATCCGCGCTGCCGATCTGCGCGTCTCTGAGCATGAAGCGTCCAGTTTGCTACGATAAGGTTTGCGCCTGGATCTCTCGACGGAGGATGTTGCCTCTCTCACAGAATGGACTGAAGGCTGGGCCGCCGGGTTGCAACTGGCAGGAATCGCACTCCAGGAGCGCGAACATCCCGGGGATTCGTTCAGACCTTGAGCGTCAGCCACCGCTTTATGCTGGATTATCTGACCGAGGAGATTCTCGAGACCCGATCGCCAGATGTGCAGGAATTTTTGTTGGAAACGTCAATCCTGCCACGTCTAAACGCCGATGTATGTGATGCTGTAACAAGGCAAACCGATAGCGCCGGTCGCCTGGATCAGTTGCTGGCGGCCAACTTGTTTATCATCCCGCTTGACGATGAGAGACACTGGTACCGCTATCACCACCTGTCTGCCGGTCTGTTGCAGCACAAACTGCGTCGTGAGCGACCTGACCTGTTGCCGGAATTGCACCGACGCGCTAGCCGGTGGTATGAGATGCAAGATATGCTTGCCCTCGCTATCGAACACGCACTGGCAGCGGATGATCATACGCGCATGGTTGACTTGCTGGAACGCGATGGCTGGCGCTTGATTACTCACGGTCGTTCATGCTCATACGTGCAGTAGGTGCAAGTATTGCCTGCAGCATTGCGGCTCAAGCACTCAACCCTCATCACGTGCATGGTGTGGGCCATGATTCTGCACGGTGATCATCTTCAGGCTGAGAGCTAGCTGAAAACGGTGCAGGAAGGACTGGTCACGCTGCCGCCAGAAGCCGCCGAAACCCTTGCCTTGCAGTCCGATCTGTTTGCCCTGCGCGCGATGATCGCTCAGGCGCGCGGCAATGTGCCGAAGTCGCTCAGGCTGGCGAAGAGCCAGATCACGCGCTCCTGCTGCTGATTTGCGCCTGGTTGCCTTGACAGCATTAGCGTTTGGGTTGGTCTACCGCCTTGCCGGGCGCTTCGATGAAGCTATCGAGGCGCTGGAAGAATCGATGCGCGCCGCACAGGCAATTGACGACCACGTGACGACCATGATTGCAATGGCGCACCTTGCGCTGACCTGGTATCCGCTGGGACGGTTGCGCCTGCTGGCTGAACGGGCGGAAGCGACCATCGAGCGCGCAGAGCGTGGCGCAAGGCTCGCACCATTGATGACCGGTTCCGTCCACACGGGGCTGGAGCTGGTCTATTACGAGTGGGATCAAGTCAAAAAAGCGCGTGCATCATTACTCCATGGCATCCGGCTGGCAACCCTAGTAGAGCATCCGTCTTCGTTGA
>JBEPYG010000082.1:0-13520 GCA_041641515.1 Roseiflexus sp. | reverse complement strand
CGGCGCAGAGATGTGATGGTTACGATACGTGTGAACACTTACTGAAAGAGCATCGACCGTCAGCCCGATGAGTCCATGTGCATCGCAACCGTGTGCTACAGGCATGATCGAGAATGGGTGTTCTTTCGGGAGTCTGACAGGAGCGGACTATGACACTCCAGAACGAACAGGGAGACGATGGCATTACTGTTGTGCGGATGGAGGGGCGCCTCGATCTGTTGATGGCAGCAGAGGTCAAGCAACATCTGGCTGAACTGGTTGCCAGCGGACACCGGCGCTTGATATTCGATCTGGATCGTGTCAGTTTTGTGGACAGTTCTGGGCTTGGCGCATTGATCAGCGGGCTAAAAGCGGCCCGACAGGCAGGAGGCGACCTGCGGATTGCGCGTGCCAATCCACAGGTGCGCACGTTGCTCAATTTGACGATGCTGGAGCGAGTCCTGCGACCTTACGAGACACTCGAGGAGGCGCGCACTGGCTACTCCCAGATCGCTGCTGATTGAAGCGTATGTCGCCACAACCACCCTGGTCGAGGGACTTGATGCGCTCCACGCCCTTCTCGAGCGCTTCTGGAACGATGCCGCGCGGATAGATCGATTGCCTCCCGAACCGTGGCGACACCTGTTCAATTCGGCGCTGGCGGAAATTGCGGCAAATGGGTTGCGCCATGCGTACCCAACTGCTGCAACCAGGCGACCGTTGCGGGTGCGGCTGCGCCTCTTTCCGGATCGCGTCGAGGCGCTGCTGATCGATCAGGGAGCACCGTTCAATCTGGCATCCCTCCCCCCGGTCTCTGATAATCCCGCTGACATTATGGACATTCCCGAAGGCGGGTACGGTCTGCTCATTGCACGGACAGCGCTCGACTCGCTGCGTTATCGTCGCACTCGCAACGGCGCCAATTGTTGGAAACTGGTCAAGAAAGTGGAAAGCTGACCACGCTTCGTTCCTCGAAGCATCTTGCTTTACCACATATCGTGGTATATACTTGCAACCGTATGCGTTTGCGCCACCGTCATCGTCACATACAAAGGAGACTTCCAGATGGCTGATACGCAGACCCGTCGCACCGCAACCGACCTTCAGTCGCCGGATGCCACATCTACGGCGCTGGCGCCGCGCCAGCGTGGAGTCCCGTTGTTCGGTCGGTCACGCAACCAGGTTCATACTCAGTCGGGGAGCAGACAACCAGGGCGCGGATCACGTCTGACGCCATTCTGGAAGGCGCTGATTGTCACCTCGTTCGTTATCAATGCCATCCTCCTGGTCGTGGTGCTACTGCTGGTCGGATTTATCATTCAGTGGCGCCAGCAGATTGCTTCGACCGCCGTGCTTGGGCAGGGGTTCGCCACCGATAACGTCGCCGAACTGCGCAGTATTGTCGCCGGGCTTCAAGGCGCGACGATTCGCACGACCATCCCGCTCGATCAGCCGTTACCCCTGAAAGATGCCGGTGTCGTCGTCCCGGTCGATCAGCAAACGACCGTTACACTGGTCGAACCGGTGCCATTGCAGCTCAGCGGCGCCGACATTGATCTTGGGAATGGCAACCGGCTGCGCGCCAACAACATTCGCCTGACCCTGCCTGCCGGCACGCCGCTGCGGATCGCGCTCAAGATGGACATCCCACTCGATGAGGTGACAATTCCGGTGCGCCTCAACGTGCCGGTGGAAATTCCGCTCAGGGATACGGAACTCGGTCCACAGTTCGAGCGCCTGGGGTGGCTGGTGGATCGGCTGGTCGGTCCGCTTGCCCCGGTGCTGGGTCTCGACCCGATTCCGCCTGCACCGCCGGCGCCACGCTATCAACCATCGCAACAACCATAATGATGAACAAATTGATACTGTGGGACATCGACGGTACGCTGCTGTACAGTGGCGGCGTAGCCGGCGAAGCAATGCGCGCCGCGATGACGCGCGTCTATGGTCGCCCTTCTGACAACGAACGGCGCGCTTATGCCGGAAAAACCGATCAGCAGATCATCCTTGAAACATTTCCCGACCGTTCGCCAGAGGAACTGCTCGGCCAGCTGGATGTGTTCACCGCAACATATCTCGGCATCCTCAACGAGTGGGCAGAGGCGTTCCGCACACGCGGACGTGTGCTCGAGGGAGTGGTTACGGTCCTGCAGCGTCTGCAGGCGGAGGGAGTTGTTCAATCGCTGCTGACGGGAAACCTGGCGCCGGTTGCGCGGCTCAAACTCGATCTCATGGAGATCGCCGGCTTCTTCGATTTCGACAGTGGCGCCTATGGCAGTGACAGCCCGCGCCGAATCGATCTAGCGCCGATTGCGGCGGCGCGCGCTGCACAATGCTATGGGCGCGTCTTCGCCAATACCGACATTGTCGTGATTGGGGATACGCCGAACGACATCGCCTGTGCGCGCGCTGCCGGCGCTCGTGCTGTGGCGATTGCGACCGGTCCGTTCGGCGTCGAGGAACTCCGCGCCCATGCGCCTGATGCAGTGCTCCCCAACCTCGCCGATACCGAGGCAGCGCTAGCGGCGATTCTTGCCGATTGATCCAACAACATCGCCCCCCTGGAAAACCCAGAGGGGCGATGGACTAACTGAACGAACCGTAACTTAGCGGGTCAGACCACTGTTGATCTGGCTGAAGACCTGGCTGACGCGGCTGCCGAGCAGGGTAAGGATACCGATGACGACGATGGCGATCAGCACGAGGATCAGCGCGTACTCAACCAGACCCTGGCCTTCTTCCTTGGCGAAAAAGCTGCGAACCATTGCGAGACCTCCTTGAAATTGGGTAGAACTAAATGAACCACGACTACAGTATAGGTATTCAATCTCTGGTTCTCAATAGGCAATCAGTCCCAAAAAAAAGCCGGTACTCTGTGAATACTTTTTTACTGGAGGAATGGGACTTTTGGGCGATACGATGAGAGGGGATAAGGGGCAGGCGTTGAGCGCCATCCGTGATGCTATCCTCGTATTTCCGATGACTGCACGGCGCAACTCTCCCCTGGCTCCTTCTGGAAATATGCCAGGGGATGTGTTGCGCTAGCTCACAGGCAACGGAATAAGCGCTTCGACGCGCGTGCCGCGCCCGATGGCGCTTTCGATGCCGAATTCGCCGCGCAGGAGCGTCTCGACCTGCTGGCGCAGCGTTGCGATGCCCATGTTGCGCCGACCGCTCTCGTCGGATAGCACCTCGCTGACGTGGAACCCGCTACCGTCATCTTCGACCGATACATGGATCACGCGCGCTCCGCCGACGTCATCGCGGACACCGACCAGCACCCGCGCCTGGGAGGCGTTGGCATGTTTGATGACGTTATTGAGCGCTTCCTGAATAAACCGGAAGATGGCGACTTCGTAGTGCGAGGGCAGCCGCATATCCAAGTTTTGCACCATCAGGTTGATTTCGAGTTTGCTCTTTTCGCTTACCTGCTGCACATACCGACGCAGCGTCGGCGCCAGTCCGAGATCGTCGAGGATCATGGGGCGCAGATCGAAAATGAAGCGGCGCGTATCCTGAAGCGTGGTATTGATGGCATTTTTGAGCGCGCTCAGTTCCGCACGCGCCATGTCGGGGTCTCGGTCGAGCAGCCGCTGGCAGATCTCGGTGCGAAGCACCAGGTTGCTCATCGACTGCGCAGGACCGTCGTGCATCTGCAGCGAGATGCGTAACCGCTCCTTTTCCTGCGCCTGGATAATGTCGGCGATCAATTGGTCGCCTGCAACCATCCCTCCGGCATTGCCGCCGGGTGTGACGGCGCCGAGGAATGGTTCCAGCGCAGTGATCAGTTCGAACAACAAACTCTGGCGTTGCTTGGTCGCCTGCTGACGGTACTGGAGTTGTTCGAGCTGGCTCCGCATGGTCAAAAGGCGCATCTGCACCTCCTGTGCAGATGCATAAAAATTCTTAATGTCAGCCTTGCTGTAGCGATCAATATTGACATCCAGATCGCGCAGACGATTCGAGACGTTCAGTTCGCGCTGCTGCAATTTTTCGACTTCGTTCGATGTCTGTCGCAGGAGCGCTTCGATCTCGTTCAGTTCGCGGCGCGCTTTTTCCAGATCGGCGTTCGCTTTGTCGTAGAGTTCTTTGAGCGACGGAGGAGTGTCAGTCATCGGTATGGCGACCTCCCAGGTCTATCTTTGATTATCCGATATTATACCATGTGCACATTCTGAACTCACAGGTTGCGGAATCTGAGCCGCCAGACGTTGATCAGCGCTTCAAGCACGATGCGTCGCGACATCTTCGAGCGCCCGACCCGCCGGTCGGGGAAGATGATCGGCAATTCGCCGATGCGAAAACCGGCGCGCATCGTGCGGTATGCCAGTTCGATCTGGAAGGCATAGCCATTCGACTGGATGTCGTCTAGGTTGATGGTCTCCAACACGCGCCGCCGATAGCAACGGAAACCGCCGGTTGCATCCATCACCGGCAACCCAAGGATGATGCGGGCATAGAGATTGCCGCCGCGACTGATCAACTGCCGGATGATCCCCCAGTCGGTCGTGCCGCCGCCGGGAACGTAGCGTGACCCGAGCGCCAGGTCGTAGCGCGTTTCAGCAGCTGCCAGCAATTGCGGCAGATAGCATGGATCGTGGGAAAAGTCGGCATCCATCTCACAGATGAATGCTGCACCCTCCGCAAGCGCACGTCGGAATCCTGCAACATAGGCGCTGCCCAACCCGCGTTTCTCCGGGCGAAGCAGTAACCCGATGCGTGGTTCGTCGGCGGCCAGTTCGCTCACGACTGCGGCAGTGCCGTCGGGTGAGTTGTCATCGACCACCAGCACTCGAAAGCGTGACATCTCCAGAATGCGCTGGATAAGTTCTGCGATGTTTTCGCGCTCGTTGTAGGTGGGTATCACTACGGTACAATCGGCGAGCGCGACATCCGCGGTTGTCCGTCGGGGTATGGTTGGTTGCAGCAATGTCATGGCATCTCCTTATCGGTATAACGAACCAGAGCCAGCGCAGTTGCTCTGCCGACGCCAGTCTATTATACTCATCATACGATGCGCGCAACGATCACAATCGTGGCGCAAGAGTGTAGCAACATAGCAATGAACACGACCAATACTGCGCTTCCGCGATACGCCGGCAGAGCGCTTCTGCCAACACTGGCGCATCTGTACGGCTTGACCCCTCTGGCAGTCGTTGCGGCGCTCATCGCACTTGCCCCCACCGACCCGCACGATTTCTGGTGGCATTTGCGGATCGGGCAGATTGTCGCTGAGTCTGGCGTACCACGCACGAATATGTTTGCCTGGACGGTTCCGACCGACCAGCTCTTCGTCTATGCCGCCTGGCTCGGCAACTGGCTGTTTTACCAGACGTATCTCCCTGGCGGTTTGCAGGGCCCGGTGCTGGCGCGCAATGTCCTGGGAACGTTCGCGTTTGCACTTGTATTGTTCGATGCCCATCGGCGCAGTGGCTCCTGGCGCCTGGCAGGGCTTGCGGTCTTCCTTGCCGGCGCCATGACGATCAACAATCTGACGACGCGACCGCAGAACTGGGCATGGGCGCCGTTTATGGCGTATGTCATCATTCTCGGCGCCTACACGGCGCGGCAAGCTGGATGGCGCGCGCTGCTGGCGCTTCCGCCGCTCATGGTGTTCTGGGTCAACGTGCACGGCTCGTTTGTGCTGGGACTGGCGCTGCTTGCGCTCTACTGCCTTGGCGAAGGGATGCGTATACTGCTGCGACAGCCGGATGCGTTAGACCTGCGTCATCTGGCGGCGCTCGGGGCAACGGCGGTTGCAACGCTGGCGGCAACCACTGTGAACCCGATCGGTGTCGATATTTTCGGGTATGTGCTGAAGTTGCTGACCGATCCGCCGAGTCAGGAGCTGGTCAACGAGTGGCAGCCGCCGACGGTGCGGAGTCTGGCGGGGCAGGCGTTTTTTCTGGCGACGCTTCTGCTGATCGCGGCGCTGGCGCTTGGGCGGCGGCGGCTCAACCTGACCGATACGCTGCTGCTGTGCGCCTTTCTGTGGCTGGCGTGGAGCGGGATGCGGTATGTGGTCTGGTTTGGGATGCTGGCGATGCCGATGCTGGCGCAGTGTCTGGCGCGTCCTGCGCGCTCTAGTCCCCAACGCGGCAACCTGTTTGCAGGCATTGTTGCGCTGGCGCTGACCGCCGGAGTCGTGGCGCTGCAACCACCGTTCAAGCCACTGCTCGGCATGCCTGCGCCATACCGGGCATTGTTCGCCGATGTGCCCGGCGCGCCATTGCTCTACAGCGCCGATACGCCGGTCGGTGCGGCGGCGTACCTGCGTGATCATCCCGGCGGACGGCTGTTCAATGACATGGCGTATGGTTCGTACCTGATCTGGGCGCTGCCTGAGCCACAGGTATTCGTTGATACGCGCGTCGAACTTTACCCGCTGGCGCTGTGGGAAGATTACCTGGCGCTCGGTGAAGCGCGCAATCATACTGCATTGATCGAACGCTACGGCATCGACCGTGCGTTGCTCAGCCGGTCGCGGCAGGCGCCGCTGGTAGCTGCACTCGCTGCCGATCCTGACTGGATTGTAGAATACGAAGATCGCTTTTCGATCCTGTATCGTCGTGAAAGGTGATCCATCAACCATGCCTTCGACATCAGCGCTGGAGTCGACGTCGGAACGACAGGTGCGCCTGCGCCCGACGCTCGATCAGGTCTACATTGCGGCAGCATTGATGCTGATTGCGCTGCGCCCCTTGCTGACACCCATTCCGCCACACGATTTCTGGTGGCATATGGCGACCGGGCGCGTCATTCTTGAAACCGGAACGATCCCGCAGGTTGACCTGTTCTCCTACACGCGCGCCGGTGAGCCGTTCTTCAACCAGGGATGGCTGGCGCAATTCCTCATGGCGCTCCTGCATCAGGTCGGCGGATTGCCGATCATCATCGTCGTTCAGGCGCTGGTGCTGACGCTGGCGTATGGGTTGCTGCTGCGCCTTTGCATCCTGCGTACCAATCGGGTGCGCCTGTGTGCGGCGATCCTGCTGTTGGGAACGCTACCGCTCTCGTTCGATAACTGGACGGTACGCCCACAAACGTATGTGTTCCCGCTATTCGTCGGGTTCCTGACAGTGCTGACTGAGTATCGTCTTGGTATGTCACGTCGCCTGTGGGTGCTGCCGCTCCTCATGGCGCTGTGGGTGAACATGCATGGTTCGTTCGTGCTCGGTTTTGCGCTGATCGGCATCGTGTTCACAGGCGAAACGATCCGGCGCTGGCGCGAGCAGGGCATCTCGCCCAATGTCATCGACACGTCGCTTGTGGTGTGGGGAACGGTGACTGCTGTCGCAACGCTGCTCAACCCGCGCGGCGTCGAGGTGCTGGGGTATGTGACCAATCTGCTCGGCAGCAGCCAGGTGACCGATCTGGTCACAGAATGGTCACCGCCGACCATTCGCGACATCAATGGCGCGATTTTCTTTCTGTTTGTCATTGCTACTGCGCTGGTACTGATGTACGCGCGCTCCAAACCCGACCTGACCGATCTTCTGCTGACTGGCGCGTTCCTGTGGCTGGCGCTCGGCGCCACCCGCAACATCGTCTGGTTCGGATTTGTGACAACACCGCTCCTGGCGACGCAAGCGGCGACGTTGCTGCCGCCGCCGTCCCCACGACGGTTCCAGGGCGTCCCAACAATGAATGCCGCGCTCATCGGTTTGCTGGCGGTTCTGTTGCTGATCGGCTCGCCGTGGGTCAAACCGGCGCTCCTGCCGCCAGAAGTCGGTGCATTGCTGGCGAAAGGCACACCGGTGGAGGCGACCCGGGCGCTCCAGGAGCTGCCCCAGCGCCCACAGCGTCTGTTTCACGCGATGAGTTACGGTTCGTACCTGATCTGGGCAGCGCCGGAACAAAACGTCTTCATCGATCCGCGTATCGAGTTGTATCCATACGAACAATGGCGCGACTACATTCTGCTTGGTCAGGGCGCCGACGTCGAGGCATTGCTGGCGAAGTATGCCATCGACGGCTTGATGTTGAGCGTCGAAGAACAGAAGCCCCTGCTGGAGTATGTCCGCGCCCGTCCTGATCAATGGCGCAAGGTGTACGCCGATGAGGAAACGGTGGTGATGGTGAACGTTCAACGTTGAACGTTCCACGATAAGCGTGCTACTCATACCGCAGCGCATCGATCGGGTTGAGACGCGAAGCGCGAATGGCGGGGTAGATGCCGAAGATCAAGCCAACGGCGATAGAGGTCAGTGTGGCGAGCAGGATGGCATCGAGTTGCACACGCGCCTCGGCGCCTTCGGCAACCCCCTGAAGAAGGGCCGTTCCCAGCGCTGAAAGCGTATATCCAAGGGCGATGCCGAGTAATCCGCCGAGCAAGCTCAACATCATCGCCTCGATGACGAACTGGAACCGGATGTCGCGCCGCCGCGCTCCGACCGCCTTGCGCAGCCCGATTTCGCGGGTGCGCTCGGTCACCGAAACGAGCATGATGTTCATAATGCCGATCCCGCCAACCAGCAGTGAGATTGCCGCAATTGCGCCAAGAAACGCCGTCAACGCACCGGTGATCGTGCCAAACGAGGCGATCAGATCCTGTTGTGTCACAATCGTAAAGTTGTTGTCTTGAAAGGTCAGCCCGTTACGACGGCGCAGCACGTCGGTCACCTGGTCGATCACATCATCAATGCGGCGCTCATCGAGCGCCTGAATGTACACCACGCTTACTTCGATACGGTTGACAGCGCCTGGCGGCAGCGGGAAGAGGCGCGTCTGCGCCGTTGTGATCGGCACGAACACCAGGTTATCTTCGCTGGGACCGAAGTTGCCGCCACGCGGCGCCATTTCACCGATCACCTCGAAACTAACGTCATTGATGCGAATGCGCTTGCCAATCGGGTCTTCATCGGGAAAGAGCGATGTGCGCACATCGGCGCCGATGACCGCAACGCGCGACCGCAGGTCAAGTTCGGTCTGATCGAAAAATCGCCCGCTGACCACCCTGGCATTGCGCACCTGCGGATAGTTGGGCGTCACCCCGGCGACCCGCCCATCGAAACTGGCGCCGGAGTAGACGATCAGCGCCCCACGGGTCAACTGTGGCGTCACCGCTGCCGCTGCCGGGACATTGAGCGGGTCGGCGAGCGCAGCAACATCTTCGTTCGTCAGGCGCGGCGGCACCCGTCGGTTCTGCTCAGGATCGTTGGTGCCGGGGAACACAAAGACCAGGTTCGACCCCAGCCCCTGCAACTCGCGGGTCACCAGCGTCTGAATCGCGCCGCCAAGTGCAAGGAGCGTGATCACCGCACCGACGCCGATGATAATGCCAAGCATCGTCAGCACCGAGCGCAATTTATTGGCAGACAAGCTGTTCAGGGCAATTCGGATGGTCTCGATCAGGTTCATGGCACATCATTCTCGTGCAGCCACTCGCGCGCTGCAGCGACGTCGCGGGTGATCTGGGCAACCAGCGCTGCAACGCCATCGAACTTTTGCTCGCCGCGCAGCCGATGCAGGAACATCAGCCGCAACTCTTCGCCGTAGACCTCGCCGCTGAAATCGAGCAGATACGCCTCGACCGTCCGTCGTGCGCCATCGAACGTCGGGCGCACGCCAACATTTGCCACCGCCCCATAGATGATACCATTGAGCACAGCACGACAGACATACACGCCGTGCGCCGGCAGCATGCGGCGCGAGTCGACGTTGATATTGGCGGTCGGGAAGCCAATCGTGCGCCCGCGCCGGTCGCCTTCGACGATCGGGCCACGCAGACTGTAGGGGTAGCCGAGCAGCCGATTCGCAGCTGCAATATTGCCCGCGTCCAATGCGGCACGAATGCGAGTTGAACTGACCGTTTCACCATCGAGCACGAACGGTTCGACGCGATGCACGGCATAGCCGAGCGTCTGACCAATGGCAGCCAGGCGGCTGGCGTTCCCCTCACGCCCGCGACCGAGGGCGAAGTCCCACCCGATGCAGAGTTCGCGAAGCGCCACGGCGCCGCAGATACGCGCCATAAACTCGTGTGCGGTGAGCGCCATCACCTCGGTGGTGAACGGTATGACGATCATCAGATCGACACCGAGCGCAGCGATCAGTTCAGCGCGCTCGACGATAGTCGTCAACGTGGGACGTTCGTTCCCTGGACGAACGACGACATCGGGATGCGGGTCGAAGGTCAGTACTGCTGCCTGCCGGCCAAACGCGCGCGCGCGTTGCACCGTCGCACCGATCAGATGCGCATGCCCGCGATGCACGCCATCGAATGCGCCAATCGTCAGAACGGTCGGTAATTCGTTGATCGGTTGCGGGAGACCGTGAACAATCTTCATGCATCAGTCCAGTCGAATACTTTTATCGGACGCCAGTAACTGCCATCATACCGCAGCAGCGCCAACAAGACGCCATCGGGAGCATGTGCGCGCACCTGCGCTGCCGCATCTGGAGGAGCAGGAATCGGCAGACCGCGGCGAATCCGGCGGGCCTTCTCCTCGTCGAGATGCAGGACGTGCCAGTCTGCGACTGCAACCTCCGGCGGCATAAGCCACCGCCGCAGCACCGCGCGCACATCGGGTTGGGGTTCCTCTTCCAGCGCTCTCAGCGGCACGGCGTCTTCGATACGAAAGGCGCCGACCGCAGTGCGTCGGAGTGCTGCGAGATGCGCGCCACATCCCAGCGCCACGCCCAGATCACGAGCCAGCGCGCGAATGTACGTTCCGCTGCCGCACACGACATCGAGGGTCGCCAGCGGAGGATCGTACCTGACCAGTTCGAGCTGTTCGACCTCTACCTGACGCGGCGGCATATCGACCATCACCCCGGCGCGCGCCAGTTCATACAGGCGACGCCCCTGGTGGTGCAGCGCTGCATACATTGGCGGCGTCTGCCAGATCGTTCCGCGCAGCGGCGCAAGCGCCTGCTCGATTGTTGCAGCATCGAGCGGCGGGATCGGGTGCTGCGCGACGATCTCCCCATCTGCATCATCCGTGGTGGTGGTCACTCCCAGGTGCACGGTCGCCAGGTAGCGTTTGAGCGTCTGGCGCTGAACATACTCGATCAGGCGCGTCGCCCCTCCGAGAGCAACGACCAGCACCCCCGTCGCCGCCGGATCGAGCGTTCCTGCGTGTCCAACGCGCCGTTGCCCACTCAGACGCCGGATCCGCGCCACGACATCATGCGAAGTGATACCGGATGGTTTGTCGATGTTGAGAAAACCGTGCATCATGGCGATCCGGTTCAAGACGCATTGCGAGCTGCCAGTTCTTTGAGCAGAGGAACGATCACCGCGACGGCTTCGGTCGGTGTCATTGGCAGATTGGCGCCTGCCGCCTGTGCGTGCCCGCCGCCTCCCCAGCGTTGCGCAATCTCGGCAACATTGAGCGGCGCCCGCGCCCGCAGGCTGATCTTGGTCGTCCCATCGGCGCGTTCTTTGAACAACGCCATCACGCGCGCCTCGCCAATACGTTGCAGCACCCGTATCGCTTCGTCCGCCGCTTCTTCTTCGGCGCCGGTTTCCGCAAACATGCGCTGCTCGACCGTCGTCCAGGCGACGCCGTGCTCGAAGTGCAGGCCGGCAAGGATGCGCCCCATCAACGCCACGCTGCTTGCTGGCAACCCATAGTACACTGCACGAATGATCTGCGCATGGTCGGCGCCGGCTTCGAGGAGCGCCGCAGCCGTGCGCAACGACGTCGGGCGGGTGGAGTTTGTCTGGAAGCTCTGGGTATCGGTTGTCAATCCGAGCAACAGGCAGGTCGCGATCGTCCGGTCGATCGGAATGTCCATCGCGCAGAACAGGCGATAGAGCAGATCGCACGTCGACGCAGAGTCGGGATCGACCAGGTTGAGCGTCGCACTGCCATCATTGGTGACATGATGATCAACAACGACCAGCGGCAACGTTGCCAGAGTTGCAGCGTGTTCGTCGTAAATCGAACCGATGCGAGTCAGGTGGGCAGTATCGACGAGAATGACCAGATCGGCAGGCGGCAGTGCCATGCCCGACTGATAGAGGACAATCTGATCCGCGCCTGGAAGCCAGCCGGCATAGATTGGAATGGGCGGTAGAAGGATCGCCGTGCGCTGTTTGCCGAGTGCGCCAAGGGCATGCCAGACCCCAAGAGCGGCGCCGACGGCGTCGCCATCAGGGTTGACGTGGGTCAGAATGAGAATGTGCTGTGCGGCGTCGATATATCCGGCAAGCGGCGCTGCCAGCATGGCGGGATCATTGGAAATCATGCGGGTGTCCTGTGAATATGATACACGGTATGCCCGGCGCGCTTTTTGACTTCCTTCATGCGCAGTTGATGGCGTCGTCCCAGTGCCGGGATCAGGCGGTTGAGCCCGCTGACGACCACAAACCAGTACTCGCCGCCAGGTCTGAGGTGTTCCAGCGGCTCGAGGATGAATTCGCGCTCGATTGCTTCATCGCCGATTTTTGCCGGAATATTGGAAACGATCAGATCGAAAGGGAGCGCAGGAACGTTTTCAAATCCGACGCTTCCAATCACCTCGACATTCGGTGTCTGATTGAGGATTGCATTATGGCGGGCATAGCGCACCGCCAGCAGATCGCGGTCGGCGAGCACGACACGCGCCTGAGGAAACCAGCGTGCCAGAACGATCCCGATCACGCCGCAGCCGCATCCCAGATCGAGGATCGTCTGCGGCGGTTGCGGGGTGATGGTGCGCAAAAACAGATCCGTTCCTTCATCGACCTGATACGATGAAAAGAGCGTATGCGCCACATCGAACGCGAACGTCTGGCTGCGGCAGGTATAGGAGATGCGCTTCTTATAGTAGACATCGACAGGAGTCGCGACCGTCGTCATTGTAGAACCGTCTCTCAAGGCGAAACGCTGCGCCAGCCACTACTCCGACGGTTTACCGTCTTCCGACTGGTGTGGCGGAGATTCGGCGCGCTCAGCAGCGGCGCGCCGGAGCAGTTCATCGATATGCAGACTGTAATCGACCGATGTATCGAGAATTAGTCGCAATTCTGGAACGAAGCGCAGATAATTCAACTCCTCCGCGAGACGACGGCGTAGGAACCCTTTCGCGTGTTCGAGCGCCGCCATCGTCTCCCGGCGTTCCTCTGGCGTTCCCATCACAGAGATGCGCACCCGTGCGATCTGCAGGTCGGCAGTCACATCGACGCCAACGACGGTTGCAAAGCCGACCCGCGGATCCTTCAGTTCATACTGGAGAATCTCCCCCAGAATGCGCTGAATCTCGTGCCCAAGTTGTTCTGTGCGTTTACTCATACCGTGCGTTCCACCCGTTCCCTGCGATAGAACTCCATCGTATCACCAGGGGTGATATCGTTGAACCCTTCGACGATCAGACCACACTCGTATCCCGCCTGAACTTCGCGCACATCGTCTTTGAAGCGTTTCAAGCTGGCGATCCGGCCATCGTGAATGACGACGCCGTTACGCAACACACGCACATTGTACTGGCGTGTAATCTTGCCCTCGGTCACATACAACCCGGCCACGATCTCACGGGTTGGCAAGCGGAAGGTGTTGCGCACCTCGGCAAACCCTTCGGTCACCTCACGATACTCCGGTTCCAGCATACCGATC
>JBEPYG010000081.1:0-13587 GCA_041641515.1 Roseiflexus sp. | reverse complement strand
AACACGTACCTTTGCAGGACCTGAGACATCGCGTTGTAGTGTTAAGAAGGGTGCAATGGGCAGCGTTGCTCTGACGTTTGACCACATCCGAACGCTGCGGTAGACTACAGATGACGTTGCACCTTCGGACGGAGCGAAGGGTGGGTGTGAATGATGATGCAGTGAGGGCGCTGATGAGTACGTTGAATGAGAAAACGGCATTCATTACCGGTGGTGGGCGCGGGATCGGGCGGGCGATTGCATTGACCTTCGCAGGCGCCGGCGCGGCAGTAGCTGTTGCCGGGCGCAACCGGGAGACGCTCGAGGACGTGTGTGCTATTATTGAGCAGCGTGGCGGGCGCGCTGTCGCCGTTATGTGCGATGTCGCCGATGCCATGCAGGTCTATACCGCCGTCAGTACAGCGCGCGCGGCGCTCGGTCCGTTCGATATTCTGGTGAATAACGCTGGCATTACGTACAGCGCCAAACTGACCGATACGGACGATGCGCTGTGGGAACGGGTTATTCAGGTGAATCTCAACGGGGCGTATTACTGCTGCAAGGCGATTGTGCCCGATATGATTGCGCGCGGCGGCGGGCGGATTATTAATATCGCGTCGATGGCGTCGCTTGTCGGAATGCCCTTCTCAGCCGCCTAGAGCGCCGCGAAGCATGGGTTGCTTGGCCTGACGCGCTCGCTGGCGCTTGAGTTGCAACGGTACCATATTACGTCGAATGCTATCTGCCCGGCCTGGGTCGATACCGATATGATGGCGGAAGCGATCAATGCACTGGCAGCGAAGACCGGTCGCACGCCGGAGGAGGCGCGTGAGGCGTTGCTGTCGCGCGGCGGTCAGCAACGTGCAATGTCGCCGGAGGAGGTGGCTATTGCCGCCTTGCGGCTCGCGGGTCCTGATGGCGCCGCCACTAATGGCGAGACGATTGTGCTCCATTGAGTCCTATGCCTGCATACCTTGTCACTGTTTATTCGCGCCACGATCCCGCTGCTCCCGATCATCTCTTCCTGCTCGATGGCGATCTCGATGATGCGGCGGTTGCACGCCTGACGACTGATCTGCTCCACGATCCGGTCGTGCAGGAGGCATCCTGGACCCTGCTCGATGATCTGAAAGATGCGCCGGTCGTGTGCGCCGACGGGAGGCTGCAGGTCGAAATTGCGTATCGCCCTGGCGTGACCGATGCCGAGGCGGAGAGTGTGCGCAGCGGTGCTGCCCGCCTCGGCGTCGGCGGGTTGCATACGGTCAAGACGCTGCGCCGCTATCAGGTGGCGCATCCGGGTGATGAGCGCGACCTGTACAACGACCTGATCCAGACGGTGCTGCGCTACCCTGCCGGTGCGGGTGCGGCTGAACGACGCGCCTGGTATGCGCATTTGCTTCAGCCTCCTGCCGATCATGAGCCGTTCGTGGCGCGTGTGCCGATCACAACTGCTTCGGACGATGAACTGATGCGCATCAGTCAGGAGGGCATCCTGTCGCTCGATCTGCAGGAAATGCGCGCGATCCAGGCGTATTATCGCAGCGAAGGGCGCGAACCGACCGATGGCGAACTCGAGACGCTGGCGCAGACCTGGAGTGAGCATTGCAGTCATAAAACCTTCAAGGGGCGCGTGATCTACAAGAGTTTCGTTCCGCCGGAGGCGTATGATGCAGCATTGCCCGCTGACGTCTATCCGTCGCTGCACCGGTTGATGCACGACGGTGAGATCGACAGTCTCATCCGCACGTTTCTGATGGCGGCTACACGGCGTGTGCTCGAGCAGCGTCAGGATCGCGATTTTGCGGTGCTCTCGGCGTTTGTCGATAATGCGGGCATTGTGGCGTTCGATGATCATTATGAGGTCTCGTTCAAGGTCGAAACGCACAATCACCCTTCAGCGCTCGAACCATTCGGTGGCGCGAATACGGGCGTCGGCGGCGTGGTGCGCGATGTGCTCGGCGTTTCGGCGCAACCTATCGCCAATACCGATGTGTTGTGCTTCGGTCCGCTCGATCTGCCGCACACCGATCTCAGCTCTGGTGTGCTGCACCCGCGACGCATTGCAGCTGGCGTGGTTGCCGGTGTGCGTGATTATGGCAATAAACTGGGCATCCCCACGGTGAACGGCGCGGTGCTCTACGACCCCGGGTATGTGGCGAATCCGCTCGTCTACTGTGGCACTGTCGGTCTAGCGCCGCGTGATGCGCATCCGCGCGCGGTTCAACCCGGCGATGCTATTGTTGTGATCGGTGGACGCACCGGGCGCGATGGCATTCATGGCGCGACCTTCTCGTCGGTGGAGTTGACCCACACAACGGCGGAAGAGGTTGGCAGCGCCGTTCAGATTGGCGACCCGATCACGGAAAAGAAGATGATGGATGTGATCCTGCAGGCGCGCGATCGGAGGCTCTACAGCGCGATCACCGATTGCGGCGCCGGCGGGTTGTCGTCGGCGGTCGGTGAGATGGGGGCGGAGTGTGGCGCCGATGTGGAACTTGCGCGCACCCCCCTGAAGTACGCCGGTTTGCAGCCGTGGGAAATCTGGCTCTCGGAAGCGCAGGAACGGATGGTGCTGGCAGTGCCGCAGCAGCGCCTGGCGGACATGCTGGCGCTCTGCGCCAGTGAAGATGTGGAGGCGACGGTCATCGGGCGCTATACCAGCACCGGTCGTCTGGTGGTGCGCTACAACGACAGGCTGGTCGTCGATCTGGCGATGTCGTTCCTCCACGATGGACGACCGCAGCGTCTGCTGGAGGCGCACTGGCATGGCGCAGCGCCGCCGGATCAGCGATATATGGACAATAGCAATCGCTCAGGTGCAGACGTCGCGCGCCTGCTGCTGTCGTTGCTGAGTCATCCCAATATCGCGTCCAAAGCGCCGATCGTTCGCACCTACGACCATGAGGTGGGTGGTCGCACGGTTGTCAAGCCGCTCATTGGCGATGGACCCGGCGATGCCGCTGTGTTGCAGCCGCTACCGTCGTCGATGCGCGGGATTGCTATCGGGTGCGGCATCAACCCGCGTTATGGGCGGATTGATCCGTACTGGATGGCGCTAGCTTGTGTCGATGAAGCGTTGCGCAATGTGGTTGCGGTAGGGGCCGATCCGACTCGCGCCGTGATACTCGACAATTTCTGCTGGGGCGATCCGCGCCTTCCGGATCGCATGGCGGGACTGGTGCGCGCTGCTGCCGGGTGTTACGATGCGGCAGTGGCGTATGGCGCGCCGTTCATTTCCGGCAAAGACTCGCTCAATAACGAGTATCGCGACGCCGAGGGACGCCGCACGCCGATCCCGCCGACCCTGCTCATTTCGGCGCTGGCGCTGGTTCCCGACATCCGATGTGCGGTGACGTCAGATCTCAAGGAAGTGGGCAACTATGTCTATCTGGTCGGAATGACGCGGGCGGAACTGGGTGGCGCCCACCTGCTTGATGTTGTGCCGCCGTCGTCCGTCTCATCTACCGCATCTGATGCATCCAAGCGGTTGCCGAGAGTGGATCTGGCGCAGGCGCCGCGCTTGATGGCAGCGCTGCACCAGGCGATCGCCGCCGGGCTGGTGCGCGCCTGTCACGATCTGAGCGAAGGCGGGCTGGGGGTTGCGGCAGCAGAGATGGCGCTTGCCGGCAACCTTGGGCTGGCGCTGAACCTCAGAAATGTACCGCGTGAATCCAATGTTGACGATGATCTGACTCTGCTGTTCAGCGAGTCGCCGACCCGTTTCCTGGTGGAAGTGCGTCCGGTCGATGCTGCTGCATTCGAGGCGGCGCTCGCAGGGCACGCACACGCTCGGATCGGAGTTGTGACAGATGCCGATGTGCGAATCACAGGGTTGACCGGCGCTGTAACCGCGCAGATTACGCTGTCTGCAATTGCATCAGCGTGGCAAGACGCCCCCTTCGTCTGATGCGAGGGGTCTGTAAGGCAAGCGGCAAGCCTGGGAGTGCGCCCCCCTATCCCCTCTGCTTGCGGGGGGTGGGGAGAAGGAGGCAATGATGCGAAATGGTGATACGCCGCTCATGGATGCCGATCAGTTTGCCGCGTATATAGAGCGGCGCCTGAGCCTGTACGACGACATGCTCGAGGTGCGTGAGCGCCAGGGTTCTGTGCTGGTCGTCCATGCCCGCGGTCATGACATGAACCTTAATCTCGACCGATTCTATCGCGCCTATGCGCACGATCCCGCGCAACTCGACGCCATTGTGCAAACCATCGTCAGTGTGTTGACGCGCGACATGCCGATCCGTGATCGGAGCGATTTTGCACTGTTGCGTGAACGTATTTTCCCAATGCTCAAACCGATCGGTCTACTGGTGTTCGTGCGCGAACGCCGCCTGCCGATGCTGGTCTATCGTCCGTTTCTGGCCGATCTCATCATTACATATGTGGTGGACGAACCCCAGAGTGTTGCGTATGTTAATGAGCAGCATCTCGAGCAGTGGGGCGTGAGTGAGCGCGAGATTCACGAGACGGCGCTGCGGAATCTACGGCGACGAACGGATGAACGCACGCCGTATATGATGGTCGGCGAGGATGAGCAGCAACTCTTCATCTACAACAGTCAGGATGGGTACGATGCCACGCGTTTGCTGCTGACCGACATCCTGGCAGATTGGGCGCAGCGTGTATCCGGTCAGCTGGTGATTGGTATTCCGAACCGTGATTTTCTGATCGCTCTGGGTGACGCCAACCCCGATATTCTGCGCAGCGTGGCGGCGCAGATCCAGATTGACGCAGCTCAGCGTGATCACGGGTTGACCGATCGCCTTTTCACGCTGGTTGGCGATCAGGTCCGCGAGTACGAGATGGCTTGATGGAACTCGGCATTCTGTTGTTTACGATTGGCGCCTTTGGCGCTGCAGGCGTGCTCGCCTGGCGTGACCGTCATCTTCACTATCTGGTGGCCCTGGCGTCGGGGCAGATTGCCACGCTGCTCTCGCCGCTCTGGCAGCGTCTGTACGGGTTTTCCTACGATCCGTCGTTTAGCCCTTTGTTTAGCGCCTTTGATCATTCGTTGCCGACAGCGATCTTTCTGGCGGGATGGACGCTGATGCTGCCGCCGCTGGTGATTTTCTTCCTCTATCAGCGGCGCTGGTGGGTTTCCGGCTATTTCACAGGTGCGTTGACGTTTGTGCTCTTTACACTCTACCACATCCTGATCGAGACGATCGGCGTTCGCGCTGGCTGGTGGCAGTATGCCGACGGTGGCGCGCTGCCGTTCGATATCAGCGTCAACGTCCTCGCCGGTTTGATGAATGGGCTGGTATCGCTTGGGGGGCTGGCGGCGCTGCTGATCACGCGCCACTATGCCTGGCCAATGCTGCTTGCCGTCATGCTGCCCACGCTGCTCCTGATGAGTGCGCTGGTGCATGGGTTGCTCGGCGCGCCACTTTACACCGTACTGCTGCTCCGCGCCCAGTCGTGGGCTGCGGCGATCGGCATGATCGGCACCCTTGGGCTGCTCCTCTGGGGTGCGCATATTATCGCCAGCGAATTGGGGCGCCGCCCGGTCATGGGTCGCACGACGACGTAGAGACGCGGCATTGCTCTGCCTCTACGTCGCCCGGTTATGGGTTGCACGATGGCGTCGATGTCAGTCGCGTTTACGGCAAATGCCCACGCCGTCGCGCACCGGCACCAGGACTGACTCAAGTTGCGGATGAGTCATGATCGCGCGGTTGAACTCTTGAATGCCGCGCACGATTGGCGCTGCGTCATCCTCCAGCACCAGCGCGTTGCACAGCACATTGTCGGCAATCAACAGACCGCCGGGTCGCAGGCGGGAGACGCAGAGATCGAGCGCCCGCAATGACTCGCGTTCACCGGTCAGATGGCGGAGAATGTCGAGAAAGACAAGATCATACGGACCTTCCGTCTGTTCGAGGGTGCTGAACCATTCGCCCTCGATAATCGTGAAATGGTCGCCATAACCGGCGTGTGTGACGTAGGTGCGCGCCAGAGCGATCCGCTCCGGGTTGCGCTCGATTGCCGTCAGACGACCGCCATTTGGCACAATCGCGCGTAGCAGCCAGATGGCGGCGTACCCGGTAGCCACGCCGATCTCCAGCGCTTCGCGCGTGCCATGCATCTTCGCCAGCAGGTAGAGCAACTGACCCTCGACCGGTCCCACCAGGGGCCAGCCATGTTCGCGCGCCTGACGCTCCAGCTCGGCCAGCGCCTGTGGTCGCGGCGGCATCAGTTCAGCCAGATAATCTTCGATTGCGATGTTGGTAATATCGTCACGCATAATGCGCCCTCCTTGTACGATGGACATAATCTGCAAAGCTTGTCGATGAGCGCGACAGCGGTCGTCACCGTTGCCCACCGCGAGAACGCGCTGCATGGCAGCATAAAAATTGTACCACACATACACAAAGAATTGACAGGCGGCGCACGATTACGGTATTATTGCAAACCGCAACAAGCGCACACCAGGCGAACACGTCTCCTGCCCGCCGTCCCTCGATTTCCGGTTATGTCTGATGGCGCACGTGTTCCCTCACACAATGGAGTCTTCATGCATCGTGGATATCATCGCTGGGAGAGTCCGGCGCTTGGCAGACCGATGGAACTGCTTGTGTTCGGTCATGCCGGTGCGCCGGTGATTGTGTTTCCGACGTCGCGCGGTCGATTCTTCGAGTATGAAGACCGCGGCATGGTCGCCACACTCGGGCATCACATCGAACAAGGATGGATTCAACTGTACTGCGTCGACAGTGTGGATGCGGAAAGCTGGTACTGCGGATGGGTCCATCCGCGCGATCGTCTGCGCCGTCACGATCAGTACGAACGCTACATTCTCGATGAGGTGCTGCCGTTCATATACCACCAGAATCCGAATCCCTTCATCATGGCGCATGGATGTTCGTTTGGCGCCACCCATGCCATGCTCTTCGGTCTGCGACATCCAACGCGCTTCAGCCGCATCCTGGCGTTTTCCGGCCTGATGGATATTCGCTCGTTCATGGATGGCTATCACGATCAGGAGGTGTACTTTCACAATCCGGTCGAGTTCATCAGCGGGTTGCAGCCTGGGGAGTACGCCGATGCTCTGCGACGGCTGGACATCGTGATGGCGATTGGACGTGACGATGAACTGGCGCCGAGCAATGCCGCACTCTCGGAGGCGCTCTGGTCCAAAGGAATCTGGCACGCCATGCGCTGGTGGGATGGCTGGGCGCACGACTGGCCCTACTGGCAGCAGATGATCGGTATTTATATCAATGGCGCGGACTGATCGCCGCGTATCGCATATGCTCAAGGAGTGAAGCGTGACCCTGAAAATCGGCGTTCTGGTTGGGCGGGAAAATACCTGGCCCCCCGCCTTCATCGAAGAAGTCAACCGGCGCAATGCGGGTGTGACGGCTGAGTTCGTCAAATTGAGCGGCACCTGCATGGCGGAAGAGGCGCGCTACGCGGTCATCGTTGATCGCATCTCGCACGAGGTGCCGTACTATCGCACCTTCCTCAAAACAGCGGCGATCGGTGGAACGCACGTGGTCAACAACCCTTTCTGGTGGAGCGCCGACGAGAAGTTTACCGGCGCCACGATCGCAACGCGCCTCGGCATCGCTCACCCTCGCACGGTCGCGCTGCCGTCACACTCCTACATCCCCGCCATTCACCCGGTCGAGTCGCTGCGCAATCTGGAGCCGCGCATTCCGTGGGAACAGCACGTGGAGTATGTTGGCGGTTTCCCGCTCATTCTGAAGCCGCATGCCGGCGGCGGGTTCAAGCAGGTCTACAAAGTGTACGATATGCAGGGGTTGTGGTCGGCATACAACGAGAGCGGCACCGAATGCATGATGATGCAGGAGTTCATCCACTGGGATAAGTATGTACGCTGCCTGGTCATTGGACGCGAACATGTGCTGGTGATGAAGTTCGATGTGAGTGCGCCGTACCCGCACCGCTATTTCGATGAGCCGGATTACCTGACGCCCGAAGAGCATGAGCGAGTGGTGCGTGATGCGCTGACCCTGTGCCGCGCGCTTGGCTACGATATGAATACGGTCGAGTTCGCCATCAAGGACGGCGTCCCCTACGCGATCGACTTCACCAATCCGGCGCCGGATATGGATTACTGGTCGCTCAAGGAGAAGTTCTTCCGCTGGGCAGTGACGAAGATGGCGGATATGTGTATTGCGAAGGCGCACTCCGGGTTGGCGACACTCGATGAGATCCACTGGAGTCGTCTGCTCAATCCACCCAATGCTGTTGCTGAGCCGAAGAAACGAGCTGCTCGAAAGAAAAAGAACGATACCTGATGGGAGCGTTTATGCTGGAGCACGCAATCGCCGATTATCACGCGCTGCTAGAGGACGAAGGGGTCGCGCGCGCAACCTGGGAGGCGCTGACCGAGGGGCAGCGTGAGCGCCAGCTTTTCTTCGGCGCCCGGCCGCTTGCCACCGTGATGCGTCCGCGTTTTCTGACCAGGCAGCAGTACGAATTGTTGCAACGCGGCGTCGAGCTGGTCGTCGCGGCGCTGCAACGTCTCGGCGATGCGCTGCTGGCGGATGCGACGCTGCGCTCTCGGATTGCGCTGACGCCACAGGAAGAGGCGTTGCTGGCGCGCGATCCTGGCTATCCGCAGCACAGCGCCCATTCGCGCATGGATACGTTCCTTACCCTCGATGGCGCATCACTCCAGTTTGTCGAGTACAATGGCGAAAGTCCGGCGGCGATTGCCTACGAAGATGTGCTGTCGGAACTCTTCAGTTCGCTTCCCGCCATGCAGCAGTTTGCCCGGCGCTACACCGTCACGCCGCTGCCGGCGCGTCACCGGCTGCTCGCCGTCTTGCTGGACGCCTGGAATCAGTTTGGCGGTTCGGGATCGCCGCGGATCGCCATTCTGGACTGGAGCGGTCTGCCGACGCACTCGGAGTTCGTGCTGTTCCAGCGCTATTTTCGTGACCATGGCATCGAAGCGGCGATCTGCACGCCCGACGACCTGGCGTATCGCGATGGGCGCCTGGTCGCCACGCGCTTCGAGACGGCAGACCCGACGGCGGCGTCCGAATTTCCCATCGATCTGGTGTACAAGCGTGTGCTGACCAGTGAACTCCTGGTACGCTACGGCGACGCAGCGCTCGACCATCCGTTGATGCGCGCCTACGCCGATGGCGCCATCTGTATGGTCAATTCGTTTCGGGCCAAACTATTGCACAAAAAAGCAATTTTTGCGTTGCTGACCGACGATGCCCTGCATGATCTCTTCACGCCCGACGAGCGCGCCGCCATTGCAGCGCACGTGCCCTGGACACGTATGGTGCGTCCGGGGAGCACGACCTACCAGGGTTCACCGATTGACCTGGTAGCGTTTGCGCGTGCTGAACGTGAGCGCCTGGTGATCAAGCCAAACGACGAGTATGGCGGCAAAGGGGTGATCATCGGCTGGGAGACGCCGCCGGACGAATGGGACCGCGCGCTCGGTGATGCGCTACGCTCACCGTCGATCGTGCAGGAGCGCGTGACCATCGCCTATGAGGAGTACCCCGCCATGGTCGATGGTGCAGTTCAGATCGGGCGCCGTCTAGTGGACAGTGATCCGTTTGTGTTCGGCGGCGACGTGCACGGGTGTCTGTGCCGTCTTTCGACGGTTACATTGCTGAATGTGACAGCTGGCGGCGGATCAACGACGCCGGTCTTTCTGGTGGGGAGGGGAGCAGAGCCATGACATCGTACAATCCTGCAGCGCCCGATTTTCCGTTTACCATCGGCATCGAGGAGGAGTATCAGGTTGTAGACCCACACACGCGCGAATTGCGCTCGTACATTACGCAGATCCTCGACCGTGGGCGCATGATCCTGCGCGAGCAGATCAAGCCGGAACTGCACCAGAGCATGGTGGAAGTCGGCACGCAGCCATGCCGGACTGTCCACGAGGCGCGCGCCGAGGTAGTGCGGCTGCGCAGCACGATTGCCGGTCTTGCCCGTCAGCACGGATTGACGATCATCTCTGCCGGAACCCACCCCATCTCATCGTGGATGAGCCAGGAGATCACCCCGTTCGAGCGCTACAAAGGCGTCGTCGAGGAAATGCAGCAACTAGCGTTGCAACTGCTGATTTTCGGCATGCACGTCCATGTTGGCATGCCGGATGATGAAGTCGCCATCGAACTGATGAATGTGGCGCGCTACTTCCTGCCCCACATCCTGGCGCTCTCGACATCATCGCCATTCTGGATGGGGCGCAACACCGGTTTCAAGTCGTACCGTTCTGCGCTCTTCTCGAACTTCCCGCGCACCGGCATTCCGCCGAGTTTCCATTCGGCCGCCGAGTTTCAGAACTATGTGCAATTGCTGATCAGAACGAACTGCATCGACGATGCGAAGAAGATTTACTGGGACCTGCGCCCGCACCCGTACTTCGGCACGCTCGAGTTCCGCATCTGCGACGCTGCAACGCGGGTGGACGAGTGCATCGCGCTGGCGGCGCTCATGCAGGCGTTGGCGGTCAAACTGCACCTCATGTTTTCCGAAAACACCACCTTCCGTGTCTACCGACGCGCTGTCATTATGGAGAACAAATGGCGGGCGCAGCGCTGGGGGCTGGAGGGCAAACTGATCGATTTCGGCAAGCGCGCCGAGGTGGAGGCGAAGGCGCTGATGCACGAACTGGTCGCCTTTGTCGATGAAGTCCTCGATGAACTCGGCAGCCGCCACGACGTTGAGTATCTGCTCAAAGTCGCGGATGGCGGATCGAGCGCCGATCGGCAACTGGCGGTATTCCGCGAAACGAATGATCTGCGCGCCGTGGTGGACAATCTGGTGAACGAGACGCTGGAGGGAGTGCCGGTGTATCAGGAGTGATGACGTCTATCGTTCCTGTACCGGTCCCCACCGGCGACGACCGCTCCTGCCTTTGCTCTGTTCTGGAACAGCTCTACTCTGCGCTCCAGCGGATCACCGCCGATGCCCAGGTGAGGCCGCCGCCAAATGCCGTGAGGAGCACGTAGTCCCCTTTGCGCAGCCGCTGCTGCTCGACGGCTTCGACGAGCGCGATTGGAACGCTGGCGGCTGACGTGTTGCCGTAGCGATCCAGGTTGACGAACACGCGATCCATCGGCGTCTCGAGGCGTTTAGCTGTCGCTTCGATGATGCGCAGGTTCGCCTGGTGGGGAATGATCAGCGCGATATCATCGGTAGACAACCCGGCCACCTGGATGGCATCGAGGGCCGAGGCGGCCATTTCACGAACCGCGTGCTTAAAGATTTCGCGCCCATTCATATAGACATACTGTCGTCCCTGTTCGAGCAATTCCGGTGTTGCAGGGAGGCGCGTCCCGCCGGCATCGACCGCCATAAGGTCTTCCTGACTGCCATCGGCGCCGAGCACGCACGAAATGAGACCAGCCGGTTCATCGGAAGGCTGGAGCACCACGGCGCCCGCCCCATCGCCGAACAGTACACACGTATTACGGTCGTTCCAGTTGATGAAGTGGGTAAAGATGTCGCAGGCGACGAAGAGCACGTTGCGCGCCGCGCCGCTGCGGACCATGCTGGTTGCCACCTGCAGGCCATAGATGAAGCCGCTGCATGCTGCAACCACATCGAAGGCAGCGGCGCGGCGCGCGCCGATCCCCGCCTGCACCGCGCATGCCGTAGCCGGGAACGGACGGTCGGGCGTACAGGTCGCCAGGATGACCGTATCGATCTGGGCAGCATCAAGACCGGCGCGCGCGAGGGCAGCGCGCCCCGCAGCGATTGACAGCGCCGACGTATGTTCGCCAGGACCTGCGATGCGTCGTTCACGAATACCGGTGCGGGTTTGAATCCACTCGTCCGACGTCTCGACCGTTCGTTCAAGATCGGCATTGGTCAGCACACGTTCCGGAACCGCCATGCCCCAGCCCGTAATCGCAGCAAAGTTCGCCATACCCGCCTCGGATGATGCAAGAAGGGTTACTGACACGCCGGTATGGCAGTCAATAACCCCTCACGACGCGCACGTGACGTATTATTTCTCGCTGGTTTCGCTCTTTGGCTCGACGACCAGGCGCCCCCGGTAATACCCGCACGATTTGCAAACATAATGCGCGCGCATCAACTCGCCGCAGCGCGTGCATGGCACGAGCGTTGGCGCATCGAGGCGCTGATTGCGGCGGCGGTTGCCGCGTCGATGGCGAGAAACTTTTGTTTTCGGTACAGCACCCATAACCTGATTACCTTTTGCTCCCTGTCATTCTGGCTTCAGCAGCGCGCGCAGCGCGGCAAACCGTTCATCCCCGCCGGAACCACCGCACGAACACTGCTCGACATTCAGATCAGCGCCGCACTCCGGGCAGAGACCGCGGCAGTCGGGCTTGCAGAGCGGTTGCATCGGCAGCGCGAGCAGCACATACTCGCGCAGCATCTCACCAACATCCGCCATGTGCAACTCATCGAGGTAGAACGGGTCCTCCTCGTCGGGTTGCGGCAGTGGCGTTCCGGTCGTCACATCGATCCGCGAATGGAACTCATCGCGGAAGCTCACCTCGATATGTTGGACGGCTGGATTGAGGCAGCGGACGCACTCCATCTCCACGGTTCCGTGGGCATGCACATCGACCAATACCCCGCTGGCGGTGCGGGTAAACCGCACGTCACCGACCACGCCGCGTATGTCGAGAACATCGTCAAGGCGCAGGACAGGCTCGGTAAAGTCGTACCTGCGTGATGCGCCAACATACTCGCGTAGCAGTTGAGCGACGTTGAACTTCAAATCGGTGATCGGTTTTGACATGTGCATGGTCGAGCCCTCTGCGCTCACAGAGGATGCATTATAGGTCAGCGGCGTTATGCTGTCAAGAACGATTATCAACGTGCGTGTGATGGTCTTCCCGTATCCCGTATCCCCATAGCCCACGCCGGCGAGATCTGTCCGGTTGGGGCATAGCAATGCCATGCCTCGACCTGGGTCTCCCCTGGAGAGGGCGGGAGCGGCAGGTTCGACGGGCGCGCTAGAAGCACAACCTGCCATGCCCCGACGACGTCAGACGTACACGAGCTTCGTTTCAAAAAAATCAGCAGCCCCACGGCACAAGCGCAGAGCGATTGCTAAAGACCATCACACCTATCGTAAACTGGTATGTTTGCATCGGCGGGGCAACATCTCGTGGCGCATGCGACAGCCTTCCCGCCGCCGACTCCTGATCTCAGGATCTTCCCCCGAATCCCCAATCGTGAACAGTTACCATCAACGTGTGTGTTATAGTCTGCCGTAAATAACACCCACACAACCCGCGAAGGCGAGCCTCTCCCTGCCAGCCGAGAGCGTTCGTCCAGGACATAACCCCCGTAGCCCGCGAAGGCGAGCTTTGCCCGGATAGCCGAGAGCGTTCGCCCCACAGCGAGCCTCTCCCTGCCAGCCGAGAGCGTTCGTCCAGGACATAACCCCCGCAGCTCGCGAAGGCGAGCTTTGCTCGGATAGCCGAGAGCGTTCGCCCCACGGCAGGCTTCGCCCTGCTAGCCGAGAGCGTTTGTCCAGGACATAATCCCCGTAGCCCGCGAAGGCGAGCTTTGCCCGGATAGCCGAGAGCGTTCGCCCCACAGCGAGCCTCTCCCTGCCAGCCGAGGGCGTTTGTCCAGGACATAACCCCCGCAGCTCGCGAAGGCGAGCTTTGCCCG
>JBEPYG010000080.1:0-13908 GCA_041641515.1 Roseiflexus sp. | reverse complement strand
GCACCGTCGCGGGCAGTAAAACGCAGCGTCTGCACCATGCCGTCCTGATCGAAACGTACGTCGGTCAGCGGCGGACCGGCATACGATGCGCCCTGCAGGAGCAGCGCTGCATTGCGGTAAGCGTAGAACGCCGGTCGCGGGGTTACATCGTTGCCGGTCACATCTGCCAGGTGACTGTGCAGGAATCCCGCACCTTCTTCGAGAAGCGTATACCAGAGAATGCCGCGCAGGTTCATGGCAATTGCCAGAGCATAAACTCGTGCAGCATAGTTCGCCTGTGTCTGTTGATAATCAGGGGGGCAGGGCCGCCCCTCGAAACACACGTCAGCGACCTCAAGAGCGGCAATTGGCGTGTGTTCGAGACCATACATCGCCAGGGTCCGACGCAAGTTCTGCGCTTTCAATGTCATGCGCTCGGCGCTGCCCCAGCGGGCGTAGCCGGAAAACCCAATCATGTCACACGCCAGACCGCTTCCTTCGATCATACCGCGCAGGAAGCCGAGTGTTTGCCGGTCGTCGGGCCAGAAATGCGCAAAATTGCCGCCAATGATCTGTGCGCCAGGATTGACCGAGCGAACAGCGTTTGCGAAGACACGCAGCGCTGCACCATAGGCATCGCCGCCATACCACGGCGCAACGCCGGTATTCCAGCATCCGACGCCTTTCCTGTCGGCGATAGCAGTGGTGAAATCGGGTTCATTCCAGAACTGCCAGTAGCGGACCGCCAAGTCGCCGCTGTGATAGCGTGCTGCCGCTGCCGCCGCAAAACGCGCCAGGTCTGGATAGGCTTCGGGTGCGACCGGGCTGCATGTGCGACCAGGGAGCTGGCGCGCCCACTCAGGAGCGATCTGCACGAGGACGATCGGCTCAATGCCGGCCGCGCGCAACCGGCGGATGTTCGCTTCCAGCGCTGCGGCCGCTTCCCAGGAATAGACGCCGCGCTGCGTTTCGATCTCCGACCACGCCAGGTCACCGGCGCGCGCCCAGGTTGCGGGGATCACTGATAAAAGCGCCCCGGCGCGCGCCCCCTGAGCCACCCGGAGATCATACCCCAGCAACACGCGCGTGTCGGGGACGCTGATCAGTGGCAGGTAAGCAGTAAATGTGGTTGTTTTTGCTGGAGCGGCAGGTAATGACGCTGGCGTGAGCAGCGCAGTCAGAAGAACAGTGATGAGCAGAAGAAAGCGCATGGCGGTTCGACGGTTCGATACGTTACTAGTATGACGTCTGCTATCATACCGCTTCTCGATAGATCGATGGTCGTCATGCTCGTTACACATTCGTGACGACCGATCGATAGTACGACCGACCATTGTGATATAATCGCCCTGCCTGGACAAGAGGTAAAGGAGCACGTTGTGTCGGCAACACTGACCGCGCGCCAGCACGTCGAACGGACACATCATGACCGTATTGCCGCCAGTGAACGGCGCGACTTCTATGCCTGGGGGGCGCTCGACGCCGCCGATGCTTTCGCATATTCTTTGATCGACCATCCGGCGGACAGGCTCATTCTTGATCTTGGGTGCGGCAGAGGGTCGCATACTCTCCACTTCGCTCGATCGGGCGCATACGTTGTGGCAGTGGATCTTTCAGGCGGCATGGCGGCAATGACCCGGCAACGCGCAGTTGCTGCAGGACTCGCAGATCGGGTGGTCGTTCAGCAGATGAGCGCCGAGTCGCTGGGGTTCGCCGATGCTACATTCGACTACGTGTTTGGGCATTCGGTTCTGCACCATACTGATTTGGAAAGAACACGACGCGAAGTGCATCGAGTTTTGAAGCCGGGTGGACGCGCCGTTTTTCTCGAACCGCTCGACCATAACCCGCTGCTCAACCTGTTTCGCCGGTTGACACCCTGGCGGCGCACACCAACCGAAAAGCCATTGCGTATGGCAGATCTGCATTTCTTTGCTGAACCGTTTGTGCGCGGCGCCCATCATGAGTTCTACGTACTGGCGCTGGCGGCGTTTGGGTTCGTTCCGTTGAGATCTCGCGCGTTGTTCCGAAGTACATTGCGTTTGCTCAATGCTATCGATCAGCAGGTGCTACAGCGGTTTCCTGCATTGCGTCGCTATGCATGGGTGACGGTGCTCGAACTGCAGCGCTGAAAGAAGATCGTGGACATGCAAACCTCGTTCCCTGTTGCGTTGAGTGCGACCACATTGCAACCCGAAAAGACGGTTCCTTTCGTTTCCATCATCACACCCTGTTACAACGAGCAAAAGACGATAGGTCTGCTGCTGGAGGGAGTCTACCGCCAGTCATACCCGCGTACTGCGCTGGAAGTCGTCATTGCCGACGGCAATTCGACCGATGGAACGATCGAGGCTATTCGGGCATTTCAACAACGCCATCCCGACCTGATGATCAGGGTAGTGTCAAACCCGCAGCGTATAACGCCAGCGGCATTGAATTGCGCCCTTGCTGCTGCGCGTGGCGATATCCTGATCCGTCTCGATGCGCATTCGATCCCGGCAGACGATTATGTTGCGCGTTGTGTGGCGGCGCTCGAACAGGGTCGTGGCGACAATGTCGGCGGCGTGTGGGATATTCGTCCTGGTGGTGAAGGGTGGATGGCGCGCGCGATTGCGGTTGCGGCATCACATCCACTCGCTGTGGGTGACGCGCAGTATCGCCGGGTCCCTGGTTCCGCGCGGGCTGTGGATACCGTGCCCTTTGGGGCGTTTCGCCGTGCATTGTTCGATCGCATCGGCCTGTTCAATGAACAACTCCCCATTAACGAGGACTATGAATTTAATGCCCGTATCCGCAAGCATGGTGGTGTTGTGTGGCTCGACCCGGCAATCCGTTCGATCTACCTTGCACGTCCAACAGTGCGCGCGCTGGCGCGTCAATACTGGCGGTACGGCTTCTGGAAGATGCGTATGCTCGCAGCATATCCAGCGACGGTACGCTGGCGTCAGGCGGTTCCGCCGCTCTTCGTGGCAGGTTTGCTGGGGTTGATCATCGGCGCGCCGTTTGCCGGAACCATACGGAAAGTACTTGCAATCATCGTTGCACTGTACGGTGGTGTGCTCGGTGGCGCCGGGGTCCATGCCGCAGTACAACGACGCGATCCGGGTCTGGCTATCGGATTGCCAGTGGCAATTGCTACCATGCATCTTGGTTGGGGAAGCGGATTCCTCTGGAGCGCCTGCGCCTGGCTGAGGGACCGGGGATTCTCCGTGCTTAACGGATGCACACGATGAGTCGACGGGTTATTCTCAATCCGGCATCACAATCGCAGGAGACGCCGTTTCATCTGCGACTGGAAATCTCCGAGCGCCGGTTGTTGTTGCGCGCCGGCGATCTGACGTTGAGCGCAATCGCCGTTCTTGGTGCATTGTGGGCGTGGGCGCGTCTGGCAAACCGCGCGCTGGATGTTGGATTGATCCAGGAGCAGATCGCCTGGGTGGCGCTGATCGGTATTGGGTGGCCGCTCTGGCTAATGCTGGCAGATATGTACAATCTGAGGCTGGTCGCGCGGGTTGGCCCAAGCCTGCGCCGTATCGTGCTCGGCGGTCTGGTGATCTTGTTGAGTTACCTGCTCCTCTTTTTTGTCCAGTCGCGCGCTCCGGTCACAGGTATTCTCGCTGCGATAGAAACCGGAGCGCCGCCGCTACGTTTTGCGCCGGTGCTTGCGATTGTTGCACTGGTTGGGCTGATGATCATCTGGCGTCTGGGGTACATTCGGGTGCTGGGTGCGCCGCACGCTCGTCGTCGTCTGCTGATCCTGGGAGCGGGGCAGGCTGGTTCGACGTTATCGCACGTCATTCTCAAAGGGCACAGCCCGTACTACGAAATTGTCGGATTTGTCGACAATGCGCCAGCAGCGCGTCATGTACGGATCGGGAGCATTCCTGTGCTCGGCGGCGTCGATCGCCTGGGTGACATTATCTGGGAGCGGCGCATTGATGAAATCGTGATTGCCAGCAGTGAAGTAAGCGGCGAAGTGCTGCACCTGTTGATGGATTGTTATGAGCAGGGAGTTGCCATAACGCCAATGCCGCTCCTCTACGAGCGACTGACCGGCAAGATTGCAGTGGAGCATGTCGGCAGCCAGTGGTACGTGGCGCTGCCATTACAGTCGCGCCCGACACGCACCGCCGAGGCGCTGCTGAAGCGGCTGCTCGATGTCGCCGGCAGTCTGGCACTGATGGCGCTCCTGGCATTTCTGCTGCCTTTCATCGCGCTTGCCATTCGCCTCGACTCCCCCGGACCAGTGTTTCATCGGCAGCGGCGCGTTGGCTGGCGTGGCAAACCGTTCACCGTTCTCAAGTTCCGCTCGATGATCCACGACGCCGAACCTGACGGCGAGGCGCAGTGGGCGGCAAAGGATGATCCCCGCGTGACGCGCGTCGGACGCCTGTTGCGCCGCACGCGCCTCGATGAATTACCGCAGGCGCTGAACGTGCTGCGCGGTGAGATGAGTCTGGTCGGTCCGCGCCCTGAGCGACCGGAGTTTGTCGAGCAACTGCAACAGGTCATCCCATTCTACCGGGTGCGCCTGGCAGTCAGACCCGGTTTGACCGGATGGGCGCAGATCAACCATGATTATGCTGATAGCGTCGATGCAGCGCTTACCAAATTGCAATATGATCTTTACTATCTGAAGTATCAGTCGTTCTGGTTCGATATGCTCATTCTGGCGCGAACAGTGCATGTGGTGCTGCGAATGAAGGGGCGGTAGAAGGAGAGAAGAGAGAACGCCGGGATCAATCACGAAATCACGAAACCACATCTCCGCTCAAGGCATAGCAGCTGCTAAGGATGTTGACTGTGTGAAGATGAATCCTGCAACGACTGTGGATATTGCCTGTTCACGCGCTGTCCCATCCCGTAGGACGGCGAGTTGGCAGCAGTGGGCGCTGGTGAGCATACTGACGATTGTCGCATTTGGAACCGGGTTAGGGTTTGCGCCCAATACACTCCACTTCAATGTAGCCGAGTCTGCAGCGGCGCGGCATCTGTCCGGCTTCGGCGCTGTCGAGTCGAACGATCACGAAGCGTACCGCTGGTCAAAGCGTGATGCTGTTATTCGATTGTTTGGTCTCGCGCGACGACCGGTGATCGTCGATCTGCGGATGACCTCGCCACGTCCGGCGGACGCGGCGCCGGCTGAGACACGTCTACTCCTTGGGTCGTGGCGCAGCAATGTGTTCGTTATTGAAGGTGGCTGGCGGCGCTATCAGGTGTTGCTTCCGTCGCGACCCGGCGCTCCCGACCTTCGCTTCGAGACTCGCACCTTTCGACCCGCCAAAGAGAGCGACAAACGCGACCTTGGCGCTGCGTTTACGCGCGTGGCAGTTTATCCGGCCGACGGTCGTTCTGTGCAGACCGGCGCTCTCGTGACGCTTGGTCTTGTACGGGCGTTTATGCTGCTGCTTGTTCCGATTGCTCTGTTTGCAGCGCTGTCGCGCGTGGGAAGCCGCGTCGTGGCGTGGTTCGCAGCCGCCTGCGCCGCTGTTCTCGTTGCCGTAGCTGCTGCGCACCCGGTCGATACTGTGCGATTGATCCCCGACCTCTGGCTCATTCCGATTGGAACTGCAGTCGGTGTGGCGATCTTTGCCGGGACGCAACCGTATCTGACGCCGCCGCTTTCGTTCCTGCGACGCATACTGGCGTCGGATGCGGCGCGTCTCGGCGCCGTCCTGATGGTTGCCGGCGTCCAGGGGCTTATCTTCCTGATTCTGGTTCCACCCTGGCAACACTACGATGAACCGGCGCATTTCGAGTATGCCTGGTTGTTGGCATTTCACCCTTCCTGGCCCGTTCCCGGAACGATCAACCCGGCAATTACCTGGATCGGCGGCGAGGGACGCGCATTATCGCATCTGCCCACATACCATCTGTTGGTCAGTCTGCCCTTGCGTCTCACCAGCGGTTGGGGAGTGTTCGAACAACTCTACCTCGCGCGTGCGGTATCACTTGCTCTGTTTATTGCAACAATTGCAATCATTGGCGGTATTGCGCAGACGCTTTTCCATGACGGACATCCGATGCGCTGGTTGATGCCGCTGGTTGCCGCACTCATTCCGCCTTTCGCCGATATTATGACGGCGGTCAATAATGATGTGGGCGCAATCATGGCGTTTTCGCTCTTTCTGTGGAGCGTTGTTCACATCTATGTGGTGGGGTGGAGCGTCCGTCGCGCGATGTGGGTCATCGGCGCAGCGCTTATTGCAGTCCTGATGAAGAATGTAACGCTGATCGCGCTGTTGCTGGCGCCGATCGTTTTACTGGCAGCGTTCGGGTTTCAGCGGAGGTGGCGCTTGCAGCGCCTTGTGGCGGCGGTGTCCGGATCGGTGGCACTCATAACAATCCTGAGTCTGTCGTGGGGTGATCCTGCTGCCTGGTACCGTTACGGTGGCGCATCGGTGGATGGCGCAGCGCGCATGGCTGATGCCAGTGCGCCGCATGGACGATATGTGTTTCGTCTTACTGCCGAGTTTTCGCCATACGAGTTCTCAGGTGTTGCAGTCCCAATCGTATCGGCAGATCTTCCCGCGATCGCTAATGGTCCGGTCACCATTGGCGCGTGGGTATGGGCGTCGCACGCAGCAACCATTGCTGGCCCAGGAGTGATGTATAACGACGGATCGCGTGATGTGGAGATCGTGACGCCGGCGATTGACGTAGACACGACACCGCGTTTCGTTGCGTGGACATTCGATGCTCCGCGCGCGCTCAGTTCTCTGCAGGTCTTCCTTCCTGCCCCCCCGTTATCTGCCGACCCATCTCTCGAGGTGTTCATCGACGGTGTTGTGGCGGCGAAAGGAACGTTCTCAGACGCTACGACGCCCATTTTCGACCAGTCTGCGACCGGCGGCTCGTGGAACGGGCAGGTTTTCGTCAACCTTGTACGCAATGGTTCGGCAGAGCAGGCATGGCTGTATGTTCGTCCAGAGGTCGAGCGAACGTTGCGTCCGCTGGTGCGGCGTTCTCTCCAGCGCATTGTGACATCGGTGTTTGATATCGAACGTACCGGACCGATTGTGCTGTTGGAGGTCGCGCCTGATCTAATCACTCGCTCGTTTGTCTCGTTTGGATGGGGTGAGGTTATGCCATCGGGAAGCATCTGGCGCTGGATATTTCCTCTGGCGCTGGCAGGCGCGCTGGTGGGCTGTATCCGCTGGCTTATCGTCAGTCACCGGTCGTTGCACGCTGCTGCTCTCGTGACATTTCTGGCTATCGGGGCGTTGATATGGGCCAATGCCGCCCTGCGCATCCTCCCCGCGCTCATTGCGCAGCCTCCTCCCTTCCCGCGCTACGGCTTCCCCGCTATTGGACCGCTGACGCTAGTTCTTGCCGCCGGATGGCTGGCGTGGTGGCCGCTGCGCTGGCGCTCATATGCTATCGCTGCGCTCGTCATCGCACTCCTGATGCTCAATGCGGTTGCATATGTGACGATCTGGCGGCACTGGTATGTGTGAGCTTGCGACCAGGCGCCTCTCCTGGCGGGGCAGGCCTTGTGCCTGCCCCGCTCCCCACTGCGACCCGGCGTGGGATGATGTGTGCAAGAACGATCACGTTGCCGCAACCACGGCCTGCACCGACTCGCCGATGATTGCCACGATGCGGTCGATCTGTTCTTCGGTGGTGACCAGTGGTGGTGCAAGCAGCACCATATCACCGAGGACGCGGGTGAACAGACCGCGCTTCATCATTTCCTGGTACACGCGCGCCCCGACGTTTGCTTCCGTCGGGTAGGGTTGTTTCGTCGCCTTGTCAGCAACAAGTTCGACGGCGGCCATCAACCCTTTGCCACGCACATCGCCCACGCCGTCGAGTGTGTAAAGACCCTTCAACCCCTTGAGCAGCTGTTCGCCGAGTACGGCGGCGCGCTCCACCAGCCCTTCTTCTTCGATGATCCGAAGGTTGCGCAATGCCACTGCGCAGCATGTGGGATGCCCGGAGTAGGTGTAGGCGTGCATATAGCGTTTGTCGGGCGGGGCGCTGTGGATCGCTTCGCGGATGCGGTCGGAAATGCCGATGCCGCCGAGGGGCACGTAGCCGCTGGTGATGCCTTTGGCGAACTGCACAATGTCTGGCTCGATCCCGTAATGCTCGAGGGCAAACCAGCGTCCGGTGCGCCCAAAACCGGTAATCACCTCATCAGCGATCAGCAATACCTCGTACCGGTCGCAGATTTCGCGAATACGCCCAAAATAGTCGTCCTGCGGCACGATCACGCCGCCAGCGCCCTGTACCGGCTCAGCAATAAATGCGGCTACCGTCTCGGGACCTTCGCGCAGAATAGCTTCTTCGAGCAGATTGGCGGCGGCGATTCCATCACTGACGTCTGGAGTTGGATTGACGAAGCGATACGGGTAGGGCGACTCGATGTGCACGATCCCTGGCACGCGCGGCTCGAACATTGGCCAGTAAACAGGCAGACCTGTTGCACTCATCGCTGCCATGGTCACACCGTGGTAGCCGCGCACACGCGAAATGAACTTGACCTTTTCCGGTTTGCCGAGCAGTTTCCAGTAGTAGCGCGCCGTTTTGAACGAGGTTTCGGTCGACTCGGCGCCACCGCTGGTGAAGAAGAAGGTGTTGATCGACGGGTACATCAACTGGCTGAGGCGCTCTGCCAAGTTGATGGCGGGCAGGTTCGACGAGCCGGTGTAGGAAGAGCAGTATGCCAGGGTTGTCATCTGTTCCGCTGCCGCTTCCGCAAGCTCGCGCCGTCCGTGCCCGACGTGGACGTTCCATAAACCGCTCAATCCGTCGATATAGTCACGCCCTTCGATGTCGGTCACGATTGCGCCACACCCCTTCACCCAAATGTTCGGAGACTGATGCCCGCTGGGATGGTACAGCGGATGCAACAGGTGCGCCAGATCGCTTTGTACACGATCAGCGACATCGATGGCGGTCATATGTCCCTCCCTGTGTTCAAACAGTCGCGATAGCCTGCATCCTGCGCAATGATACCACAGGTACAACAACATAGAGGGATGAGACCTGTAAGAATCAGCTGCAGAATAGATTCAAAGAGCGCCATTTCCGTGGTCTTTGAGACATTAATCCGGTATACGCCTGAAGCTGTGGGGACATGGCGGGCCACCCCTCTGGCACACCCGTCGAACCCGGGAAAACACGCCCGCACTTCTCGGGGGAGAACCCTGCAGGGCGCGGCGCCGCCGTGTCCCACCCAGGCGAAGCTCGCCTGCGCGGGCGAGAACGGATTGTTCAAGACCATTACCCGCTCGCCAGGGTATACGCTGATTGATCTTCATCCCTGCTTTTCGCCAGCACCGGGCGTCCTTTATGCGCGTGCAATGTCGCGCTTTCATAGGGAGATCAGTGTCGTCAAGCAGACTCTGACAGCGACGAGAGACACACATTGTTGAAATCATGTTTCAATAAAGGGATGAACTTCCCCGCGAATAAAAGAGGAATTGCCCTGTCATCGATGTGCGTAGGCTGCTATACTGAAACGTGAGTGAAAGGAGTATCGCGATGGGTATTTTCGACTTCTTGTTCGGGCGTAATCGACGCACCGAGCAGTCACGACCCGTAACCGGACCAACAACCCGCCTGAGCAGTGATGAGCAGGCGCTTGAGCGTTACCGCTACTTTCTGCGCACTGCGCCGCCTGATACGATTGAACAGGCATACGCCGACGCGTTCGCGCAGTTGACGCCGGAACAGCGTGCGTATGCACTGCGCGAATTGATGAACACGCTGCCGCCGAACGAGCGTGCGTCCACGCCGCCACAGGACGATCCGCAGACCCTGGCGCGCCTGGCGACACGTGCAGAATTGCGTGAGCCGGGTGTTGTCGAGCGGCTGTTCAACCGCAGCGACGCGCCGGCATCACCGCAGGGCGTGCCTGCACCCGGCAGGATGGGCTTTGGCGGTGCGCTTGCCGGCACATTCCTTGGCGCTCTGATCGGCGGCGTGGTCGGCAGCATGGCTGCACAGGCGATCCTGGACGGATTTGCCGCTGATGAGATGATCGGCGACATGGGCATGGACGAACTATCGACCGGCTTCGAGGATTTTGGCGGCGACCTGAGCGCTGATCTCGGCGGTGATTTCGATATGGGTGACGGGTGGTAAACGCCCTAGATATCGTCTGCAGGGGCAGGTCGTCGACTCGCCCCTGCATTGCCTCTACACATCCCTCGCAACCAGATCATCGTATGTTTCGCGTCGCTGCATAAGGCGCGCCGACCCATCCTTCACCATCACAGCCGCCGGTCGGGGAACCAGATTGTACGTGCCTGCCATGCTCAGCGTATATGCTCCTGCCACGGGAACTGCCAGTATGTCTCCGACTCTGGCGCGCGGCAGGTGTGCTGCGCGAATCAACACATCCCCGGACTCACAGTAGCGCCCGGTGATCCCGACGACTTCCTCAACTGCAGCATCGACTCGTTCTGCCAGAACGACCGTGTAATGAGCATCGTATAGAGCAGGTCGAATATTGTCCCCCATGCCGCCGTCGATGTGCAGGAGTCGCGTATGAGGAAGGAGCTTTGTTGCAACAATGGTGTAGAGAGCGACCCCGGCGCGCGCAACGATAGACCGTCCCGGTTCGATAACCAGGCGCAACAGCGGAAATCCGCGTTGCAGGCATCCATACGTGAGCGTATCTGCGATTAGGGCGGCATATGCATGAATGTCCATCGGGCGCTGATCGGCGGTGTACGGAACACCGATACCTCCCCCAATGTTGATCTCTTCTATCGTGAGCTCGTGATAATCACGCAGACGCGCCGCACTGTCGAGCAAGACATCGATCGCTGCGGCATACGGTTTCAGGTCGAAAAGTTGCGAGCCCAGATGGGCATGGATGCCGGTCAGGGTGAGACTGGACGTCTCACGTAGGCGCGTGGCGGCGGCATCGAGCGCAGCGAGTGGCAAACCGAACTTCGATGCAGCATGCCCGGTTTGGATGTGGGCATGGGTGTTGGTGGCAATGTCGGGCGCAATGCGCAGCGCAACTGCCTGTGGGTATGGGCGGTGTGCAGTCAGGTTTACCAGCATCTCCAGTTCGTCGAGATTGTCGATGACAATCTGTCCAATGCCCGCTGCCAGAGCCTGTTCCAGTTCGGCGCGCGTCTTTGCGTTGCCGTGCAGATGGATACGTTGCGGCGGAAAACCGGCGCGCAGCGCAACGTACAACTCGCCTCCAGAAACGACATCCAGACCCAGTTCTTCGTCTGCGATAAGACGGGCGATCGCGGTGTTGAGCAATGCTTTGCTGGCGTAGTGCACTGTCGTTTCGCCGCGATAGCAACTGGCAAATGCAGCGCGATATGTGCGGCAGGCAGCGCGAATCGTTGCCTCGTCGAAAATGTAGAGCGGCGTTCCATACCCGTGTGCCAGAGTTGCTGCATCACACCCACCGATGATCAGGCGTCCGCGTTCATCGATGACGGTCGTCAGGGGCCAGAGGTGCATAGCTGCAGCGATGGGTTGATCATGCGAGTATCTAGTCTTCATATGTGCAGTAAAAATCGGAAAGTATCACGATGTTTTGCCGTCGCTCAACGCGCGTCGAACATTCTCCAGTGCACTTCGTTCTGTCAGCAGTAACACACGATCGCCTGGCTCGAGCACAGTTGTACCGCCGGGCACCAGACTATCGTTATCACGATTGATCAGCACAACCAGTGCGCCTCGCGGCAGCCCCAGTTCCATCACCGCGCGGCCACACGCCGGTGATCCCGGTGCAACCGTCAATTCGACCAGCTGGCTGCTGGCGCTGATCTGCGGCACAAATTCCTGCGGATAGCGAAACACCGAAGGACGCTTTGACTGCTGCACGCCGAGCCAGCGCGCAACGCGTGCAATCGTCGTCCCCTGGATCAGCACTGAGGTCAGAACAATAAAGAACACCAGATTGAACATGACCTCTGCGCGGCTCAACCCTGCCAGCAGTGGAAAGGTTGCCAGCACAATCGGCGCCGCACCGCGCAACCCTGCCCAGGAAACCATTGCTTTCGCGCGCCAGTCGTACCGGGTAAATGCCAGTGATACGAAAACCGCAACCGGACGCGCCACAAAGATCAGAAATGCTGACATCAGCAATCCTTCGCCGATCAGCGGAACGAGGCGCGTCGGGTAGACGAGCAGACCGAGCACCAGGAACATTGAAATCTGCATCAGCCATGCCAGCCCATCATAAAAACGGATCAGACTTCGTCGATGAGCAAAATCGCAATTCCCCAGTACGATTCCCGCAAGATAAATGGCGAGGAAACCGCTGCCATTGATCAATGCCGTTCCGCCGTAGGTGAGCAGCACCATCCCAAGCATCAACGCCGGATACAACCCTTCGAGCTGCAGGCGGGCGCGATTGATCGCAATCGCCATCACCCGCCCAAGCGCATACCCCGCAACGCCGCCAATCGTCATCTGTAACACAAACAGCGGCACCAAGCTTACAAGGGAGCGCGAGGGGTCGGCGAGCACCAGGGTCAACCCGACAGTCAGAAACACGGCAATCGGATCATTGCTCCCCGACTCCAGTTCAATCAGCCCTTCCAGATTGTCGCGCAGGTTGACATCGCGCGTGCGCATAACGGCAAACACTGCCGCTGCGTCTGTCGATGAAACGATGGCGCCGAGCAGGAACCCTTCCAGCAACGAAAATTGCAGCAGCAGATGCGCAGCGATCGCCACCAGCAGCGCACTGATCAGCACACCGAGGTTCGCCAGGATCAGACCAGTCCAGAGCACGGGACGGATGATCTGCCAGTCGGTGCTCAACCCACCAGAGAACAGGATCAGCACCAGCGCCAGCACACCGACCGATTGCGCCAGCCAGGCATCATCGAACGCAATCCCGCCAGGACCATCAGAACCGGCGAGCATGCCGATCAGAAGAAAGAGCAATGGCGCCGGAAGTCCGAACCTCAGCGATGCCTTACCTGCGACAATGCTGATGATCAAGAGCGTTGCTGCAATCAGAAGGATAAATTCAAGTCTCATTGCGTATGATCTGCCAGCCCATCAACCTGTGATCGTCTATCGGTTTTGGTTATGCACAGACGAACACTGCCCGTTGAGCGTGCGCCCAATGCACGTGATACGAGATACCCCTGTACAAGAACACAGAAAGAGACGGGGATACCCCGTCCCTTTGTCGGTAAGGGCTCAATGACCGGTGAAGATTGACCAGGCGAATGAACTAGAGCAGTTCCTTCAACGCTGCGAGCGCCGCATCATAGTTCGGCTCGTGACCGGCGACCGGTACATATTCGACATAACGGATGATACCGTCCTTGTCGATCACGAAGACAGCTCGACTCTCGATACGCATCTCTTTGACATACGTACCATACGATGCACCGAAACTCATATCGAGATGATCGGAAGCCATCACAACCTTATCTACACCTTCCGCGCCGCACCAGCGCCCCTGCGCAAACGGCAGATCGGCGCTGACCGTCAGAATATTGACGGCATCACCAAGCGCTGCAGCTTCCTGGTTGAAGCGACGGGTCTGTTTGGAACAGACACCGGTGTCGATCGATGGAATGACGCTGATTACCAGCGGCTTACCGGCAAACCGTTCACTGCTGATCATATCTTTGCCAGTCGTCAACCTGAAAGCTGGCGCCGGGTCTCCCGGCTTCAATTCAGGACCAACCAGCGTCTTTGGACCCCAGAAATCGAACGCATTTGGACGCTCCATAACACTACCCTCCCCAAGTATGTGCAGGCTGCTGTGATCGACACGTTCACTCTACGAGGCGTCAGAACCACGAGAACACGCGGCTATGATCCTATATCGGACAATGACTATCGTACAGTTGAAGATCGATCTCATAGATGATTATAATCGATAACAAGCGTTTCTGTGTCGCTGGACTGACATCAACCGGCACAATCAGGACGGAGCAGCAAAGCCTGGCGCCTGCAGACTTGCGTGAAAGGAGCTATTAT
>JBEPYG010000079.1:0-14038 GCA_041641515.1 Roseiflexus sp. | reverse complement strand
CCTGCCATCAGGCGGATCGTGACCGGATAGATGCCGATACGCTTGATTGGCTCATCGAGTTGCACCTTGCGGCGATCGAATTCCTCGCCAAGCATTGCGCTGATCTTCTCGGCAATGTCGCTGCTGTAATCGAGCCATACAGCCGGTCGAGTTCGCCGACGCGCGCAGTGAAGCGTAACGTCTGCCCGTGAAGACGGGCAGCGATGGCCTGCGCGTCGCGGCGCGCCGCGTCTTCGCGCCGACGCTGCGCTGCCAGACGCTCCTCCGCCTGTTTGATCTGACCGCGGGTTGCCAGAACTGCCAGACCGCGTGGAATAAGATAGTTGCGGCCATACCCGCCGGATACCTCGCGGACTTCGCCAGCAGCACCAAGATTGGCAACGTCCTGCATCAATACAACTTTGATTTTGCTCCCCACAATAACGCTCCTGAACGGTGTTCTGCCAGACAATAAGGAAGCGCCGCCGCCGGCAGGGGCATCGGGCGCATATCAGTCGAACGCCGGATATATTATCACACAATCGCCTGGATCGTCAATGTGAATCATACGCGTTGATGATTGCCAGGAGGTCACGCAATCCGTCGACCACTGCGACAGGCTGGGGAACGTCAGCCGGGAGCGCTGCCCCGTGGCGGTTGACCCAGATGGCCGGCAGACCTGCCTGTGCTGCACCCCGTAGATCATTCTCGGGTGAATCGCCGATGAACAACGCCTCATTGGGCGCAACTGCCAGCGCATTCAGAGCAATGTGGAAGATCTGTGGGTCTGGTTTGGCGACACCGACTTCCTCAGAGACGATAATTGCGTTCATATATGAGGAAAGGTCGAACCGCTCGATCTTTGGACGCTGTGACCATGATGGTCCGTTGGTGATCAGCCCGAGATGGTAGCGCACACCGAGGGCGGTCAGCAATGCCGGCGCGTCTGGGTCCAGGGTGAGCGTATCGAACCAGATATCTCGATAGCGTGTGAAAGTGTCCTCGATGATGCTCTGATCGGTAATTCCCTGGGCGCGCAGAAAGTCGGGCATCTGATTGATCCAGATCTTCGCCGTGAGCGCGCTGCGCACCAGCGTTTCTAGGTCGCAGGGTATCGCGCGCGCTGCGTCTGGCAGCGCAATACGCAGGCATGTGATCCAGTGCGCTTTGAGATCGTACAGTGTGTCGTCCAGGTCGAAAAGAATAGCTCGCAGCATACGAAGGATCACCTCTGTGCCGTTGTGGCCGGATACTCCACGTTTAACGTTCTCCGCTCCACGACCCGCATCGCCTCCAGGAGTATGCACCGTCGGCGTATTCAATCGCTTCGACACGCCCCTGCTTCGCCAGATACTCCAGGTGCGCCAGCGTCTCCGCCATCGCAAAGCGAATCTGGTGTGATGTCAATTCCTGAAGCGGAAAGATCGCAGTGCATATCTCGTAGGCAGTTGCGCCTGAACCGGCTGCGTGTTCCATCGCCTCCAGGCGTTCCGCGTGATGGTCGCGCAATTCCTCCAGGCGTTCCTGGAAACGTGTGATTGGCGGACCATGACCCGGGAGCGCCAGCGCCACATCGAGGGTTGCCAGGCGGTCGAGCGACGCCAGGAACTGTGCGAGCGGATTTCCGCGACTCCACCCCCACAAACCGACGTTTGGCGTGATCTTGATCAACACTGCGTCGCCACAGATCAGCAGGCGCTCTCGGGCGCAGTAGAACACCAGATGATCATCGCTGTGCCCCGGTGTGGCGATAGGCGTGAATTCCCTCCCACCGATGATCAACGGTTCGCCCGCCGAAAGATGCGTCACTGTCGATGGCACAGGGTGGGTCATGACACGCAGGTGTGCAATATCCCCGGCTACGGTGGTCATCAGGTCGGGCGGCATACCGTGTGCGCCGAAGAACGTTGCAATTGTTTCGTGAGCGTGTGAGTCGGCGTGCCACTGTGCGCGGGCAAACGCCGCTTCACCTGCCGACAGCGCCACCGGCGCGCCCGAGAGACTCTGAAGCCATCCTGCCATACCATAGTGATCGGGATGGGCATGGGTCAGAACAATGCGTCTGATCATGCGCGGATCGACATCGTGGCGAGCGAATGCTTCATGCCACGCAGCTTGTCCAGGCGGATAGTTGAGCCCGGTGTCGATAACGGTCCACCCTTCCTCATCGCGCATCAGATAGGCATTCGCAATTCGCAAGGGGAACGGCAGCGGCAGATGAACCGGATGAATGCCTTTCATGGTATCATTCCTTGTGGACACGACAACAACAAGGACCGCGTGTGATCGACATTAATATCGAGGAATTGTGCGCCTGGGCGCGCGAGAGCGGCGATATCGCACTGCGCCTGTTCAACCGTGCCAGAGCGCAGCGCAAAGCCGACAACAGTCCAGTCACCGAGGCGGATGTTGCAATCGAGCGGTTTCTGGTCGAGCGGATTACTGCCCGCTACCCGGATCACGGCATTATTGGTGAGGAGCAGACGCGATGTGATATCACAAAAGAGTATGTCTGGGCACTGGATCCGATCGACGGAACGGCGTCGTTTGTGGCCGGACTTCCGGTGTGGGGCATTTCCATCGGGTTGCTGCATCGCGGCATTCCATATGCGGGACTATTTTACATGCCGCTGACCGACGACTGCTATTGGACAATCGGCGGTCGCGCATTCCTCGGGAACCAACCCATGTGCGTCGATGCCAGGTCGGAGCAGGAATGGGACAGTGAAGACTGGCTGGCAATTCCTTCAGATGCGCACCGGCGCCTCGAGATCGATTTTATCGGCAAAACGCGCAGCCTAGGTTCAGTTGCCGCTGCGCTCTGTTACGTGGCGCGCGGTTCAGCGCTGGGGGCAGTGCTGACCTACGCAACCATCTGGGATCTGGCCGGCGGAATGGCGATCCTGAGCGCAGCTGGCGGTGTTGGCATCACGTTAGCGGGCCAGCCACTGGATCCCACTACACTCATTGATGGTCGAGCGCTACGGGAGCCCTTGTTGTTTGGTGCTCCTGGCGTTGTCGACTCACTGCGCTGCCGTATTCAGGCGCGCCGCTGAAACAGGCGCAAAGAAACCGTTGCTCCGAATCGCTGCACTGTATTTGCCGGCGTCCAGACAGTCGTTGACACAAAGGCGCCGAGGGCTGAGAACATCTTATCGTTCTGCCTGTGCGCCTTTGTGTGAAAGATGACCCCCGCACGCGATGAGACTTATCGTTTCGTATACTGCGGCCGTTTGCGTGCGCGTTTGAGACCGGCTTTCTTTCGTTCTTTCATGCGCGGGTCGCGAGTGATCAACCCGGCCCGCTTCAACACCGGGCGAAAGTCAGGATTGGCATCAAGCAGGGCGCGGGTGATGCCGTGACGTACTGCCTGTGCCTGACCGCTGACGCCGCCGCCGCGCACCTTGACCAAAACATTGTACGCCCCAGCAGTTCCGGTCAACTCAAGTGGTCTGGCGATATCGCGAGCGTACAACTCACGTGCGCCGAAGTACTCACGGATTGATTTACTATTGACGACGATATCACCGCTGCCAGGAAACAACCGCACCCGTGCCACGGCAGTTTTACGCCGTCCTGTTCCCTGATAATAGCGCTTTTCAATCATGGATTCGCTCCAGTGCACTTGCTAGCCGCGCGGTCGCGGTTCATAGATTTTGGGTTGCTGCGCCGCGTGCGGATGTTTTGGTCCAGCATAGATCTTGAGTTTGGTCAGTTGCTGCCGTCCCAGGCGGGTTTTGGGCAACATACCCTTGACAGCGAAGCGCAGCACGCGCTCGGGATGGCGCGCGATCAACTGTTTGAACGATACCGCCTTGAAACCGCCGGGATAGTTTGAATGGCGATAGTACATTTTCTGCTCCGGCTTCCTGCCGGTCAGACGAATACGCTCGGCATTGACGACGATCACAAAATCGCCGCCATCGATATACGGGCTGAACGTCGGCTTATGCTTACCGCGCAGCAGGGTAGCGATCTGTGTCGCGAGCCGACCGAGAGTCTGATTGGTCGCATCGATCACGTACCAGTCGCGCTGCACTTCCGACGCCTTTTGCGCGTAGGTTTTCATAATTGCATCCTTGTCTCGGTCACTCCAACCGATGCTGCGGACTCCCCCGCTGCATCGGTACTCTGTCCTGGATAGCGCACTGCCATAAGATAAAGTCCATGCGCCGGCGCCAGCACCCTGGCGCGTCGGTTTGTGCCGTCCAGTACCGCCGCGAATCCGGCGGCGTCGATACGCCCTTCGCCGACCTGAATCAGCGTCCCGACCAGGTTGCGCACCATATGGCGCAGGAATGCATTCGCGGCAATATCGATCAACACCAGCGGCTGCCCCCACACATCAGCGCGTGTGCAGCGCGCCGCATAACAGATACGAACCGTCGATCCCTCCTGGGACCCATCGCTCAATGGTGCGAAATCGCGCGTACCAATCACCTGCTGAACTGCCGCGTCCATGGCCGCTACATCGAGACGGCGTGGAACATAAGCGGCATGACGCCGCAATAACGGCGATGGTGTGCGACCATTGTCGATCACATAGCGATACTCACGGCGAATTGCCGAGTAACGCGCATGGAACTCTTCGGGAACTTCCCAGGCGGCGAGAACACCGATATCCTCTGGTAGAACGCCATTCAATCCACGAACGATCGTTGTCAGTGAATGACGGGTATCAGTGCTGACGTTCGCCACCTGACCGCGCGCATGCACTCCTGCATCGGTACGTCCGGCAAGGATCATCCGGCGGCGCTCACCGGTCAACTGCTGCCAGGCCGCTTCGAGCGCCCCCTGCACCGACCGACCGTTGGTCTGCCACTGGGAGCCGACGAAATCGGTGCCGTCGTACTCGATACGCAGCGCAATATTTCGCATCAGAGCAACTCAATTTGCACCATCGTCGCGCCATCGCCCTGGCGTTGCCCCAATTTGGTGATGCGGGTGAACCCGCTAGTGCGATCGGCGTATTCGGTTGGCGCGAAACTGAAGAGCTGCCGCATTGCCGTTTTGCTCGCCAGGCGCGAGAGCGCCATCCGCCGGTTATGTGGCGTATCCTGGCGCGCCAGTGAGATCAATTTTTCGATTTCGGGCTGCACTGCTTTGGCTTTTGCCAAGGTCGTCGTAATACGGCGATGCTCGATCAGTGCGATCATCAGCCCGCGGATCAATGCTTCGCGCTGTTCTTTTTCTCTGCCAAGCAGAAAACCTTTTTTGCGGTGTCGCATCGTACTCCCTCATCAGCTCTCGACTTCCGCGGGGGAAGTGAACGAAGTCTGACCAACCCGTGGAATATACCCACGTTCGATCAGTTTGTCGCGAATCTCTTCCATCGATTTTTGCCCCAGATTGCGCACCGAAAGGAGCGCTTTCTCGTCCATTTCGAGCACCTGACCCACTTTGGTAATATCGGCGCGCTTGAGGCAGTTGTAGGTGCGAGTCGAGAGATCGAGTTCTTCAATCGGCGTATCGTAAATATCTGCCGGGATGACAAGCCCATTGGGCGCCGCCGCCGGTTCCGCTTCGGTCGAGAGGCGGTTGAAATCGGCGATGGTCTGAGAATACTGCACGAGCACCTGTGCGGCGTGACTGAGAGCGTCCCCCGGCTTGATCGTGCCATCGGTCCAGATTTCGATCAGCAGACTATCGAAGTCGGTCGCCTGCCCGACGCGAATATTCTCGACCACATAATTGACCTTCGGCACCGGCGTAAAGATGGCATCGACCGGGATCTCGCCGATCGGCAGCGCATCGCGCTGGTCGGCAGGCAGATAACCGCGCCCGCGTTCGACCGTCATCTCCATCTCCAGTGCGGTGTCGTCGCGGTCGATCGTACAGATATAGTGGTTGGGATTGACGATCTCGACATTGCTGGGCGCGTCGATATCAGCAGCGCGCACGATGCCCGATCCATGCTTCGACAACGAGATTTTCACGGGGCGTTCGGCGTAGGAACGCAGACGAACACCTTTGATGTTCAAGACAATCTCAGTGACGTCTTCTTTGATCCCCGCAATAGTCGAGAACTCATGAAACACCCCATCGATTTTGATTTTCGTAATCGCTGCGCCAGGGATAGACGACAGGAGAACGCGGCGCAACGCATTCCCCAGCGTATGCCCATAGCCGGGATCGAGCGGCTCGATCTTGAACCGCCCATAATTTTCGGCGGCAGTAACGACTTCAATCTTCGGCATGGCGATGTCCAGCACGATCGCCTCCTTTTCTGTCCTGGCTGATACACATGAGCCGGGTTCCCGCGGCGCAGCGTCAACGCCGCCGCACACGCATCAGGAACCCGGAGCAGATCAGCGGCTATAGAACTCAACAATCAGCTGTTCGTTGATGCCTGGCTCAGCGTCTTCGCGCCGCGGCATTGCCACAACTTCGCCCGACAGGTCAGCCGGGTTCAGGCGCAGCCAATCTGGCGCTTTATGTTTGGCAAGTGCGCCGCTATCGACCAGATTCTTGAAATACATGCGGCGGCGGCTTTCCGGTCGAATGGCGATTGTTTCGCCCACACGCACAGTGTACGACGGAATATTGGTCTTACGCCCATTCACCGTAATATGCCCGTGAGTCACCAGTTGTCGCGCCTGCGCGCGAGTCGTGGCGAAGCCGAGGCGATACACAACATTATCGAGTCGCCGTTCAAGCAGAATCAACAGGTACGCCCCTGTTTCACCCGGAAAGCGTTGCGCCTTTTCGAAAATGCGGCGGAACTGTCGTTCCAGCACGCCATAGATATACCGCGCTTTCTGTTTTTCGAGCAGTTGCAACCCATAATCCGACACCTGTCGTCGGCGCGCCGATGGTCCATGCTGCCCTGGCGGGAACGGTCGTTTTGCTAGAATCCGTTGCCCCTTCTCGGTGACGCCGATACCTAGGCGCCGGCTGATTTTTCCTACAGGTCCAATATAGCGAGCCATCTATCACCCCTTATGCTTTCTCAGACGCGCCGACGCTTGGGCGGACGGCAGCCATTGTGCGGTATGGGAGTGACATCGGTGATCGCAGTCACCTGCAAGCCAGCCGCCTGCAATGACCGGATCGCCGCTTCACGCCCGGCGCCCGGTCCCTTGACGAACACCTCGATCTGGCGCATCCCGTTCTCGATCGCCTTGCGCGCAGCATTTTCCGCTGCGATCTGCGCCGCATACGGTGTGCTCTTGCGCGACCCTTTGAAGCCATTTTGCCCGGCGCTCGACCAGCAGATCACGTTGCCATTCGGATCGGTGATCGTCACCACCGTATTGTTGAACGTGCTCTGGATATGCGCCTGACCGCGCGGCACATTTTTCCGTTCCCGACGTTTGCCGCGCTGCCGTTTCGTGGTGGCGGAACTTTTCGCCGATTGCTTCGCCATGCTCTCTCCCTGTACACCTGCGCCAGATGTGCATTGTGCCGATCACAGCCATCTGGCGCCGCCCATTTACTTCTTCAAGGTCTTCTTTTTGATACCAATCGCCTGCCCACGGCGACCACGGCGGGTGCGTGCATTGGTCCGCGTGCGTTGACCGCGCACCGGCAGCCCTTTGCGATGGCGCAGACCGCGGTAGCACCCGATATCCATCAGGCGTTTGATGTTCATCTGAATTTCGCGCCGCAGATCGCCCTCGACGCGATACTCGCGCTCAACGATTTCGCGGATGCGCGAGACTTCTTCTTCGGTCAGATCACGCACCCGGGTAGCGGGGTTGACGTTTGCTCTGCGCAGTACCTCAGCCCCATTTGAGCGCCCGATGCCGAAGATGTAGGTGATGGCTATTTCAATGTTTTTGTTGCGCGGGAGGTCAACCCCTGCAATGCGTGCCATACGCTCCTCTTCCTGAACTGATGGTGCGCGCCTGTGAGCTGCGCAACCGTCGGTTTCCTGCGGATCGATGCGCCGGAGCGCCCGACCTATTCTTCAACCGTTCTATCCCTGGCGCTGCTTATGCTTGGGCTGGCGGCTACAGATGACGCGCAGCACCCCTTTGCGTTTGATCACGCGACAATATTCGCAGCGCGGTTTGACCGACGCCTGAACTTTCATGACCATTCCTTCCTGAGTGCAAACCTGTCATTTGACAACATCTAAGAATAATAACACTCCAATCGCTGCCGCGCAACCGCGCAGGCGGCACAAACAGAAGATTTACTCGATTTTACTTGTAGCGATACGTAATTCGCCCGCGTGTCAGATCGTAGGGCGACAGTTCAACCAATACCCGATCCCCTTTCAAAATGCGAATGTAATTCATTCGCATACGACCTGAGATGTGCGCCAGTACCTCGTGACCATTTTCGAGTTTCACACGAAACATGGCGTTTGGCAGTGGTTCAGTGATGGTTCCTTCCATCTCGATGACATCTTTTTTTTTGGACATGCTACTCCTTTCGTGCTAGACGCGATCGCCGGTTGGCATCGTGTTGGCGGCGCAGGCATTGAGCGCATCGATCATGCTGCGCGTGACCTGTGAAATCTCACGCCGTCCATCGATTTCCACCAGCAGCCCCTGATCGCGATAGTACTCGATCAGCGGCATCGTTTGCGCAAAATAGACCTCGAGCCGATGACGCGCAGTTTCCATGGTGTCGTCGCTCCGCTGGTACAATTTCCCGCCACAATCATCACAGATGTTCGGATGTTTGGATGGGAAATAGTAAATATTATACGTCGAGCCACAGGTTTTGCAAGTCTGTCGCCCGGCGATGCGACGCAGCAGCATATCTTCCGGCACGCGAATGTACAGTACGACATCGATCCGTCGTCCCTGCTTGTTGAGTTCGACCTCAAGCGCTCTCGCCTGTTCACGGGTGCGCGGGAATCCGTCGAAGATGACCCCCCGACTGCAATCGGGCTTACTGATACGCTCAACGATCATGCGGATAACCACCTCGTCCGGCACCAGTTCCCCGCGGTCCATATACGATTTCGCCAGCATGCCGAGTTCTGTTCCCTGGCGCAGCGCTGCGCGGAACAGATCACCGCTGGCGACGTGCACCATCCCGGTGTGCTCCTCCAGATACTTCGCCTGTGTGCCCTTGCCAGCGCCAGGCGCTCCGAGAAGAATAATATCCATGGCACAACCCTCTGCACGTCGTCGAACGCCCGCCGTCAACGATTGATGAACCCCTCATAGTTGCGCATCACCAGTTGCGCCTCAAGTTGCCGCATCGTATCGACTGCCACGCCGACGACAATGAGCAATGCGGTCGCTCCCAGACCAATCGGTACGCCGGTGAGTTGCTGCGTAATGAACGGCAGAATGGCGACCGTCCCCAGGAAGAGTGCGCCAACCCGTGTGATCCGGCTCACAACCTGATCGAGATACTCCTCAGTCCGTTTCCCCGGTCGAATGCCTGGAATGAAGCCGCCATTGCGCTGCAGCGTGTCGGGAATATTTTGCTGATCGAAAATCACCTTCGTGTAAAAATAGGTGAAGAAGTAGACCAGCACGAACAGGGCGATCGAGTAGACCAGCGTACCGCCGCCGTACTGCGGGCTGAACGTTTGATAGGTGAAGCAGGCGATCTGTTTCAGCACGCTGGCATCAGGAGGCGCAACCTGTTCCGGGCAGCCGTAGGAGGCAATCGTGCCTGGAAAGATAATAATGCTCTGTGCGAAGATCAGCGGAATCATGCCCGCCATATTGACTTTCAGTGGAATATGGCTGCTCTGCCCGCCGTAGACGCGATTGCCGCGCACTCGTTTTGCATACTGCACCGGAACACGCCGCTGGCCCTCGTGCATCAGCACAATACCAATGATCGTTCCGAGCGCAATGACCAGGAATGCGATCAATCCGATAGCTTGCTCCAGCCCGCCCAGTTCGACGGTAGTGAACGCCTGGATAATCAACCCTGGCAAACCGGCAACGATCCCGGCGAAAATGATCATCGAAACGCCATTGCCGATGCCGCGTTCCTGGATCTGCTCGCCGAGCCATACCAGCAACATCGTTCCTGCCAGCATGCTGATCAGGATGGTGAAGGTCGGAAAGAAATTGTTCACGATATCGAACGGCGTCTGAAAGAGCGTCTGACCGGCGCCGAGACTGCGATCCAGCGTTAGCGTCTGCCCATAAGCTTGTAGGAGCGCCATCGGAATGGTCAGGTAGAATGTGATCCGGTTCAGTCGCATACGCCCCTGTTCGCCTTCTTTGCGCAATTCTTCCAGCGCCGGAATGATCGGCACCAGCAGTTGCAGAATAATCTGCGCCGTAATGTATGGGTAGACGCCCATTGCTGCGACCGACAGATTCTGCAATGCGCCGCCAGCGAAGATATTGAGCAACTGTGCGAGTTGATTGCCCTGCAAGGCGAGCCGCAGGCTCTCCAGCGCCGTCGGATCGATATTCGGCACCGGGATGTGGGCAATCAACCGGAAGAGCAGGAGCATTGCTAGAGTGAACAGAATGCGCTGGCGCAGATCGGGCAATCGGAGCGCATTGACAACCGACTCGAGCATCAGGTATCTCCTTCAATCGAAAAGGCGGGGTGTCATGCGACACCTTACGCCTCTTGAGTTGTTTGTGCCTTTCGACTGTGCCGGGGTGGGTTCGGTCCCCGGCTACGGCTACGACGTTCGACGATCCACGGTGTTTCGAGAGCGGCGCCGCCGGCCGCCTCGATGCGTGCGCGCGCACTGGCGCTGAACTTATGCGCATGGATCGTCAGTTTACGCTCCAGTTCACCGTCGCCAAGGATCTTGACCGGCTTTGCCGGGTGAATCCATCCCTGCTCGACCATTGCATCGATGGTCAATTCAGTGCCGTCCGGCACATCGTTGAGCTGGCCGACATTAATGACCTGATACTCAACCCGCCAGCGGTTCTTGAACCCGCGCAGTTTGGGCGTTTTGCGGGTGACACGCATCTGCCCGCCTTCGAAGGAAGGTGATGGATTGGGACCCGAACGCGCCTTCTGTCCCATCATACCCTTACCGCCGGTTTTACCCTTGCCGGAGCCAATGCCGCGTCCAATGCGCTTACGCTCGCGGTGCGCGCCTGGCGCCGGCTTCAAGTCGTGCAATTTCATGCTCGTTTCTCCCCTCACGCCTGCCGTCCAGCAGTAAGTTGCGCCTGCAGCGCCGTAAGTTCGTCCCATTTTCCTTCGGCTGCCAGGCGCGCCTGTTCGGGCCAGGTGTCGGTGAATGCCAGACGGATCCTGCTTGCTCGCAGGATCTCGCTGATCTGCGCTGGCTCGAGTGCTGCCAGTTGAGCGAACGTGGTGATACCAGCCGTGTTCAGAGCGCGTGCAACTTTTGGTCCAATGCCCTCAATACGCTGCAGGTCGTCGCCCGGATTGCCGTCCGGTGCATTGCTGTCCGGTATTTCTTCAACGCTGACCAGGTGGCGAACCTTGAAGATCATGCCACGGATCGTCGGCGTATCGTCGTGAATGACAACACTGTTGAGCCGGCGCAATCCAAGCGATCGAATAGTCACTTTCTGGTCGCGACTGTATCCGATCGCGCTCTTGCGATACGTAATTTTCAATCTGGACATCAACCAGCCTCCTGAGGCGCCACTTCGCGTCGCATGCGCCGCAGGTGCAATTCTCGCGGCGTCATGCTGCGCATGCGTGCCTGCTCTTCGAGCGACGTCAACGCACTGAGCGCCAGGAACGTCGCCTTCACCACGTTGATCGGGTTGTTGCTGCCATAGCGTTTCGAGAGCACGTCCTTAATGCCAGCCATCTCGAGCACGGGGCGCACGCCGCGACCGGCAATGACCCCGGTTCCGGGAGCGGCCGGGAGCAGGCGCACCTTCGAGGCGGCAAACTCTTCCTGTACTTCGTGCGGAATGGTTGTACCGGAGAGCGGCACCCGGATCAGGTTCTTCTTGGCCGCTTCCACACCCTTGCGGATTGCCTCAGGCACCTCAGCGGCTTTCCCCATGCCAATGCCAACGTGCCCCTTCCCATCGCCCACAACGACAACGGTGCTGAAACTGAAGCGGCGCCCGCCCTTGACCACTTTCGAGACGCGGTTGATCTGCACCACGCGCTCTTCAAGCTCAAGTTCGTCCGCATTAATGCGTCGCTTGATCACTGTCACACTCCATCACATCTAGAGGTTGCGGCAAAGGCAGCGCAGCGAACCTGTGGCCGTCAACCTGCATGGTCCTACTGATCCATTCGAGCGGCCTGGTCAGAACTTCAATCCACCTTCGCGTGCTGCGTCGGCAAGTGCCTGGACGCGCCCGTGATACTTGAAGCCGCCGCGATCGAACACGACGCATTCGATACCTGCCGCCCTGGCGCGTTCTGCGATAGCGGCGCCGACCACTTTTGCTCGTTCGGTTTTCGTTTTGCCGGCGAGCGATGCCTGCAGTTCAGGTTCAACGGTCGAGGCGGCCGCCAGCGTTCGACCGGCCGAATCATCGATAACCTGAGCGTAGATATGCATATTGCTGCGAAAGACGCACAGCCGCGGACGCTGGAGCGTCCCGCTGACTTTCTTACGCACGCGACGGTGACGTCGAATGCGCAATTCGCGTGGTGTTCGTTTTGCCATTGTGACATACTCCTCGCGGCAGAGATTGCCATCCCCTGCCCTTTGCTGAGTCGTGACAGGCGACAGGAAGCGTTAGCGCGATTTCCCTGCTTTGCCGGCCTTGCGCCGCACCCGCTCCTCACGATATTTGATGCCGTATCCCTTGTACGGCTCCGGCGGTCGCACAGCACGCAGTTTTGCGGCTTCCTCGCCAACCTTCTGCTTATCGATACCTCGTATGATCACCTGCTGTGGCTCGTTGGCGCTCCGGCGTTCCATCACCTCAAAGGTGATCCCCTCGGGAGGGGTGACGCGGATCGGATGGGAAAATCCAACCTGAAGGATCAGGTTTTTCCCTTCACGCATGGCGCGATAGCCAATGCCGGTGATCTCCAGCACCCGCTCATACCCGTTCGTGACGCCGGTCACCATATTGGCGATGAGCGAACGCGTCAGCCCGTGCAGAGCGCGGTGGTGTTTGCTATCGGAAGGGCGCGCGACAGTAATGACGCCGTTTTCATTGGTGATGATCATTTCCGGCGACAGTTGTTGTGTCAGCGTACCCTTGGGCCCTTTCACCGTCACCAGGTTGCCTTCGGCAATCGTCACCTCGACGCCGCGTGGCATCGGGATCGGTTTTTTTCCAATACGCGACATGATCTGCTCCTCGGCGCTGCTCACCAGACGTAACAGAGAATCTCACCGCCGACGCGCTGTTGCCACGCCTCGTGTCCAGCCATGACGCCGCGCGGTGTTGAGAGGATGCTCAACCCCAACCCACCGCGCACGCGCGGAATATCCGCGCGTTTGGTGTAGATGCGCAGTCCTGGCTTACTCACACGCTTCAGCCCGGTAATGACCGGTCGCCGATCGGGAGTGTATTTCAACGTAATGACAATCGTATTGTAAGGTTTGCCTTCCCGCACCGTAAAATCCTGAATGAACCCTTCGCGCTTGAGTATCTGCGCGATGGCCAGTTTCATTTTAGACGCCGGAATTTCAACCGTTGCGTGGCGGGCCATACACGCATTGCGGATGCGGGTCAACATATCGGCAATCGGATCATGCATGCTCACGGTGATCCTCCTCTACTTCCGGACTGACGGCAATGTTCATCTGTGCTCCACCTGCTACCAGCTCGATTTGGTCACGCCGGGGATCAAGCCGCGCAGCGCGTGTTCACGGAAGCAGATGCGGCACATGCCGAACTTGCGCATATACGCACGCGAACGTCCGCAAATCTTACAGCGGTTATAGGCCCGCACCTTATACTTTTGCGGCCGCTGTGCTTTGACCATTAATGCCTTTCGTGCCAAACCATATCTCCTTATCAACAATCCCGACTGGTCAGCGTCCCATCTGGCGGACGCTCCTGGTCCGGACTAATCGCGAAATGGCATGCCGAGGCGCTTGAGCAGCGCATATCCCTGTTCGTCGTCGGGTGCAGTCGTAACGATCACAACTTCGAGGCCGCGGAGTTTATCGACCTTATCATAGTCAATCTCCGGGAACACAATCTGCTCACGCAGTCCAAGCGAGTAGTTGCCGCGGCCATCGAACGAACGGCGACTGACGCCG
>JBEPYG010000078.1:0-14067 GCA_041641515.1 Roseiflexus sp. | reverse complement strand
GCGTATTCGTCGCCGCGGGGGAAGGCGTCGCACTCGGCGTATTCGTCGCTGTCGGCGTCGCGCTCGGTGTATTCGTCGCTGTCGGCGTCGCGCTCGGTGTATTCGTCGCTGTCGGCGTCGCGCTCGGTGTATTCGTCGCTGTCGGCGTCGCGCTCGGTGTATTCGTCGCCGTGGGGGAAGGCGTCGCACTCGGCGTATTCGTCGCCGCGGGGGAAGGCGTCGCGCTCGGCGTGGACGTGGCAGTGGCGGTAGGGAGTGGGGTATTGGTCACTCCTGGCGCTGTCACTTCGACGAACACATACGCCGCGCCGGTTGCCGGGCCGAAGAGCGCATCGCCATAGGCTCCGGCAAGAATGGTGTTCCCATCGATACTGACCGACCAGCCGAGTCGGTCGCCGCTATCGGTGTCGCTGCCGATCAGTTTGGCGCGTTCGACCCATGTTGCACCATTGCGATCGAACACGTAGACCGCACCGCTGGCGGGTCCGTTCGCGCTGTGCAACGGCGCCCCTACAACCAGTCGCTGGCCCGAAAGCGCCAGCGCGCTACCGAAGCGATCACTGGCGACCGTATCGCTGGCGACGAACTTCTGGCGCTGCGCCCAGGAAACGCTGTTAAACTCAAACAGATAGACTGCACCGCTGAAACTGCCGGTAACCCGGTGCAACGGCGTACCAACCGCCAGCCAGCCGTTGTTCATCGCCAGTGCGCTGCCAAAACGATCACCAGCAATGGTGTCACCGGCGGACACTTTGTGCCGCTGCACCCAGGTAACACCATCGAATTCAAAGAGGTAGACCGCGCCACCCGCGCCGTGCAGTGGCGCACTGACCGCCAGCCAGCCATTGTTCAGAGCCAGCGCGCTGCCAAAACGGTCACCGGGGACGGTATCGGCGCCGATCAGTTTCTGACGCTGTACCCAGGCGACACCGTTGAAGGTGAAAACATAGACTGCACCGGCATCTCTTCCATATGAGTCGTGCATTGGCGCGCCAGCAATCAGCATGCCCTGACCGATTGCGACAGCGTTGCCAAATTGCGCCAGCGATTCGGGATCACCAGGGGTTATGATCGCCTGCCGTTGCCAGTCGGCATTCGAGAAGAGATACACTGCGCCAGCATCCTGCGCGCCGATGCTGGCATACGGCGCTCCCACCGCCGTCTGCACTCCGTCAGTCGCCACTGCTGCCCCAAAGTACGCGCCTGCCAGAACATCGGACGTGCCCAGACGCGCCTGCTGCTCCCAGGATGCAGCGCTGCGGGCAAACGCATAGGCAGCGCCAGCATTTGGCGCCAGGTCTGATTTTCCATATGCACCAACGATCGCCGTGTCGCCGGCAAGCGCGACCGACAGACCGAAATAATCGTACTGCGCGGCATCGGCAGCGGTCAGTTTCGTTTGTGTGAAGGTCAGGGATGACTGCGGCAGCGCCAGCCGAACAGGCGCAAAGAACGCAATCAGTGCGATAACCACGACGCTTGCAAGGCGCACGCTGAGCCTGGCGCTATGGCGCATGAGACGCCTCCTGTCACGACGCTTGAGTGGAATGTTTGCCTCATGCCACCTTTATCATATCAGGCAAACCTCAGACAGACATGATGACCAAAGTACCATACCATATGGTCCCCCGTCACTGTGATTACTACTTTACCTCATGACTCTGGACGACATATGAACGCGATATGAATAAGGTGTTATCCACGGCGCGTGACCAGACAGCGGAGAGAGCGGTTGTACTATGGAGTGCCGCTCAACGCTCGAATGAACAGAATAGAAAGGATACTTTCAGCAATGACCGGAGCGATTCGTCTTATTGTCATCACATCGCCCGATCAACTCGATCAGGAATGGATCAATCGCCTGGCGCGCGAGGCGGAGATCGAGCATCTGGATCGGGTGGGAAGCGTGGCTGCCGGCGTTCTTCTTGCCCGGCAGAGCCACCCTGATCTGGTCATTGTGGATCGCGACGTCGAGCAGATTGAATCGGCGATCCGGCAGATCTTCAGCTATGTTCCTTCCACGCTGTGCATTGCTGTCACGCCGTCGGCGGATGTTCCAACCCTGCGGCGACTGGTGATGGCTGGAGCGCGTGATGTCATCAATCGCCCGATCCATCATTCCGACATCATGAACAGCATCCGCTCGGTCGTGGCAGCGGAACGCGATCGCTCCGTTCGCGCTGCATCGAACAGCGACCAGCACCTGGGGAGACTGGTCGTTGTCGTGGCGCCAAAAGGTGGGGTCGGCACCACAACCATCGCTGCCAATCTGGCAATTGCGTTGCGACAAGTGACGAATACCAGCGTTGTGCTTGCCGACATGGGGTTGCAATTTGGCGATGTTGGCGTCCAGTTGAACATCTGGTCACGCCACACTCTGTACGATCTGGTGATGCACGCCAGCGAACTCGATGACGCGCTCTTCGAGAAGGTGCTGCAGACGCATAGTTCCAGCATCAAGGTATTGCTGGCGCCGCATGAACTGGAAGCGGCAGGCGATATCTCAGGCGACGCGATGAGGGCGGTGTTGCAGGGTTTGCTGGAGCGTCACACTTATGTCGTATGCGATACCTGGTCATTCCTTGATGAAGTGACCGAAACCCTGCTGCAGAAAGCGGACGACGTGCTGGTCGTCACAACGCCGGAAGTACCCGCGCTGCGCAACACGAAGAGTTTTCTGGAGTATCTCACGCGCAACGAACTGACGCGCGGGCGGATTACACTGGTGCTCAACCGCTTCCCGAGCGTTAATGGCATTGCTTTGCAAGACGTGCAAAAGCATCTGCGCTACCCCGTCGGCGCCAACATTCCGAGTGAAGGACAGCCAATCACGCATAGCATCAACCGTGGCGTGCCGATTGTCATGGCGCAGCCGCACAGCTGGACGAGCCAGAGTTTGCTGCGCCTGGCGGCATATGTGGCCGGCGATAACGCAAACCCGATCTCGCTCCAGCATTCGGGCAACAAGAAAACGGGGAAATTCACGCTGCCAGGCATGAAGGGACGCCGCAGCCTGCTGAGCCTGGTGCGCGGCACATAGCAGCAGGATTAACCTTCCGCCATTTTGTACCCAACGCCGCGCACGGTCAGAATCAGGCGCGGGCGTGATGGTTCGATCTCGACTTTTTCACGCAGCCGGCGCACACACACATCCACCAGATTCGTCTCACCGACGTAATCGTACCCCCAGACCTCGCGAAAGAGGGTTTCACGGTCGAACACATGACCGGCATTGGCGGCAAGAAAGTAGAGCAACTCGAACTCCATTGGCGTCAGGTTGACTTCTTTGCCGCGCACGGTCACCCGGTGACGTGGTTCATCGATTTCGATCTCTCCCACGCGAACGATTGGCGGCGCCACGCGGTGCTTGTACCCCTCGACGCGCCGCAGAATGGCATCGACGCGCGCGATCAGCTCGACGGTTTTGAACGGCTTGGTGATGTAATCATCGGCGCCAAGTTCAAAGCCGTGCACAACGTCGTCGGTGCCATCACGGGCGGTCAGAATGATAATCGGAACGTCGGAAAGCTCCCGGATGCGCTGACATGCCTCGAAACCATCGACATACGGCATCATCACGTCGAGGATGACGACATCGAACTTTGATTCACTGAATGCCTTCAGCGCTTCCAGCCCGTTTTTGACAGCAACGATCTCGTAACGCGGATCCTTGAGCGTCACCTGAATCAGCGTGCCGATCGACGGATCATCGTCGGCGATCAGGATGCGACGCGGGTGAATGTTCTCTTCGTGAGCTCGTTCGGCAAGTCGGCGTATGAGTCGCATAGTAGTACCATATTTCTGCGTACTTCATGCAGTATAACGACTCTTGCGTCAGACGTAAAGAGGGGAAAGCAGGATCAGGCGGTCCAGCGTGTTAAGATATTTTCACGATCGAACAGAGCTATGGCGCCGGCGAAGGCAAGCGCCGCCAGGAACGCCAGCGCCACGCTCGCGATGAACGCCAGCAGCGGCGTCAGGACCACCACGCCAAGCAACTGTGCGACGAAGAGCGCCAGAATTGGCACAACAACAACAGCTGCGACTTGCTGCGCCGTGCGTGGATCATTGACACGACCCGAGACGGCAACAGTTGCGGCGACCATGAGTAATGCCAGCGATGGTGAGCCAAGCAGAAGGAGCACCCACCATCCACCCCCAAGAATGACCTGGTACACCTTGTCACTCAGAACGACCAGACGCAGCGCCAGCACAAATATCAATGCCGCTCCCCAGCTGATGATCAGTGCAGGAATGAGGGATGCCAGACACTTACCTAGCAACAGTTCCCACGTTTTCACCGGCGCTGCCAGCAGCGGTTCCAGCGTGCGGCGCATTTTCTCGCCAACAATACTGTACGACGCAATTGCAGAAGGGACAAGCAGTGGCATAAGCAAAAACATGAACCCGAACTGTTTCCCCATCACCGCCTGCCCCACTTCCATCTCCGACAAATCCGCAAGCGATGGATCGGCGATGACGGCGCCGAGTTGGGCGGTATCCTCATCGGGGGTGACGCCAATCAGATACACGCTAACGACCGGCAGGATCGTCAGCAACAGCGGCGGGATCAGGATGGTCATCCACAGGGTGCGTTCGCTGCGCAGTTCGAGCCATTCTTTTTGCAGGATGATGAGCGCTTTACGCATATTCCCGCTCCTGTGACATCCCTTCGCGCACCAGTTGCAAATACACCTCTTCAAGCGAATGTTCGCGCGGTTCAACATACCGGATGGCAGCGCCAGCATCGATCAACGCGCGCACCAGGAAGGGGTTATGCTCATCGGGGTCGTCGAGGGAAACATTCAGCACATCGCCGCTGGCAGTAACGGCGTGAACGAATGGAAGAGCGCGCACCGCGTCCAGAAACAACCCAGCGTCGCCTGCAACGCGAATGCGCGCGCCGCTGCCGAACAATTCGGCGCGTAACGCTGCAGGGGCGCCAATCCGTAACAGGCGCGTGCGAAAGACGGCAATCGTGTCGCACAGTTCGTCGGCTTCCGGCAGATTATGGGTCGTCAGAAAGATGGTTCGTCCTTCTGCACGCAATTCCTTGATAAACTCTCGCACGATGCGGGCAGCTTCCGGATCGAGACCGGCGGTCGGTTCGTCAAGGAAGATAACTGTCGGTTCGTGTAGCAGCGCTCGTGCGATAGCCAGTTTTTGCCGCATCCCCTTGGAGAAACTGCCGACCGGGTCATCGCGCCGGTCCCACAGCTCAAGCATGCGCAGATATCGTTCCGTCTGCACCGCAGCGCGGGTTGTATCAAGATCGTAAAGACGCGCAAAGAAGTGCAGATTCTGGTGGGCGCTGAGGCGTTCATACAGTCCCGGGCTTTCGGTAAGCAGACCAACGCTGCGCCGGATCATCTGGTCGTCTTCGCCGAGGCGATACCCGGCAACGACGGCGCTGCCGGCGGTTGGCGCGATCAACGCTGCCAGCATGCGCACCGTGGTTGTCTTTCCGGCGCCATTTGGTCCAAGAAAGCCGAACACAGCGCCGCGCGGCGCGGCGAGCGTCAGCCGATCAACGACAACGCGCTCACCGAACGCGCGAGTGAGGTCACAGGTTTCAATCGCATTCATGGGAAGGGACGGAGCGGCAAGAGGCGAATGGTTTGCACCGGGGAACGCCTCTTGCCGTTGCAGTATCATTCGAGATAACCGCGCAGACCGCGACCGTAGTGTGGATGGCGCAACTTGCGCAGGACGCGCGCTTCGATCTGGCGAATGCGCTCACGGGTGATGCCAAACTCGCGCCCAACCTCTTCCAGGGTGCGGTAATGACCATCGTACAGTCCGTAGCGCAGCTGGATGATGCGACGCTCGCGCTCGGGCAGTTTTTCGAGTGCGCTGTCGATCTGTTCGCGGAGAATATGGTTCGATGCGCTCTCCATCGGCGTGACGCCTTTGCCGTCTTCGATGAAATCAGCCAGCACCGAGTCCCCTTCCGCGCCTATCGGGGTTTCGAGCGAGATCGTCTGACGCGCGGCTTCGAGCACCCGCCGCACCTTCTCGACCGGGATGCCAAGTTCGAGTGCAATTTCATCCGGTGTCGGGTCGCGCCCGGTCGTTTGCTGGATGCGGTTGCTGGTGCGCATCACGCGATTGATCGTTTCGCCGACGTGCACCGGCAAACGAATCGTGCGACTCTGATCGGCAATCACACGTGTGATCGCCTGGCGGATCCACCAGGTTGCATAGGTCGAAAACTTATACCCTTTGCGATAGTCGAATTTCTCGGTGGCGCGCATCAAGCCGATATTTCCTTCCTGGATCAGATCGAGCAACGACATCCCGCGCCCAAGGTATTTTTTGGCGATCGACACGACCAGACGCAGATTTGCCTGGATGAGGCGCTCGCGCGCCGCCTGACCTTCCTGGACCCAGCGGTGGAGCTGGAGGCGCTCCTCGGACGTGTAGTCGCCATTCTGCAGACGCTCGTTCGCCTGTTCGCCGCGTTCGACCTGTTGCGCCAGCATTATCTCTTCCTGGGCAGTCAACAGGTTCACCCGACCGATTTCGCGGAGGTAGACACGGACCGGATCATCAACGCCTATGCCGTCAACATCGGCATCGAGATCGTGGTCAAGCGATTCGTCTTCCTGCTCGTGAGCTGCATGAAACAGATTGGCGTTGTGATCGAAGGGATCGTGATCGCCAACGGTGCGCTCAAGGATGTGTTCGATGGTCTCGGGCGCCGGTTCGGCGGCAGGGCGATGGACACGAACGTGATTACGCGGAGAGGTCTGCGACTCTGGGGCCGTGGCCAGGAAGGAGTCGAGGGGTTCTTTCACATTCCACCAGCCTTCTGTGCATAACGGCCTATTATAATGTGCATACGGTAAGATAGCACAAAAGTCGCACATCTTCAAGGACTATTTTGCACTAGTACCTGTCCTGGAGATGCCGTGCTATAATCTGTGCGAGAGTCGAGAACCGAAGAATGAAAGCCACATACACAGCAAGGAGTGAGCCGTGCAGATCTACCTGGATACTGCCAATCTGGACGAAATTCGCACTGCTGCCAGCTGGGGCGTGTTGAGCGGCGTTACCACAAATCCGTCGCTCATGGCCAAGGAAAAGGGCGCCGACTTCAAGGCAACCATTCAGGAGATTGCGAGTCTCGTAGACGGACCGATCAGCGCCGAGACGACATCGCTCGACGCGGACGGCATGGTGCGCGAGGGGCGCGAATTCGCCACCTGGCATCCAAATGTCGTGGTCAAGATACCAAGCACCACCGAAGGGCTGAAGGCGGTGTCGCGCCTGGCGCGTGAAGGTATCCGCTGCAATGTGACACTCTGCTTCAATGCAGTGCAGGCGCTGATGGCGGCGCGCGCCGGCGCGTTTCTCATTAGTCCGTTCGTCGGGCGCATCGATGATGTAGCAGTTGATGGCATGAGCCTGATTCGCGAAATTGTGCAGATCTATCGCCAGCACAAGATCCCAACGCTAGTGCTCGCGGCGTCGATCCGCCATCCGCGGCACATCGTCGAAGCAGCGCTGGCAGGTGCGGATATTGCCACCTGCCCATTCAAGGTGCTCGAGCAGAGTATGCGCCATCCTTTGACCGATATCGGCATCGAACGTTTTCTGGCGGACTGGAAGGCATGGCAGCAAAGCAAGTAACGCGGACGACGCGTCGCCAACTCTTCACGAAAGACGATACATGACATCATCATATACCGATCTCGACTGGCAGGCCATCAACACAATCCGCACCCTGTCGATTGACGCGGTACAGGCCGCCAATTCCGGGCATCCCGGGTTGCCGCTGGGCGCAGCGCCAATGGCGTATGTGCTCTGGACGCGCTTTTTGCGCTTCGATCCGGGCGATCCGTTATGGCCTGATCGCGATCGCTTTGTGCTCTCCGCCGGTCACGGGTCGATGCTCCTCTACAGTCTGCTGCATCTGAGCGGGTTCGATCTCTCGCTCGATGAACTGCGGCGATTCCGTCAGTGGGGCTCGAAAACGCCTGGGCACCCAGAGTGTCATCTGACACCAGGCGTCGAGGTGAGCACCGGTCCACTGGGTCAGGGGTTTGGCAATGGCGTGGGCATGGCAATTGCCGAGGCGTTTCTGGCGGCAACCTTCAACCGTCCGGGGCACACGCTGTTTGATCACTACACCTACGCGATTGTCAGTGATGGCGATCTGATGGAGGGCGTAGCTGCTGAGGCAGCATCACTGGCAGGACACCTGAAACTGGGGAAACTGATCTATCTGTACGATGATAACCACATTTCCCTCGACGGTCCGACCAGTCTGGCGTTCACCGAAGATGTGTTATTGCGCTTCGCGGCGTATGGCTGGCACACGGCGCGCGTCGCCGACGGCAATGATCTCGATGCCATCGAGGCGGCGATCCGTGAAGCTCAGGCGGTGACGGATCGCCCGTCACTGATTGCCGTGCGCACGATTATCGGCTATGGCAGTCCGCTGGCGGGTACGAGCAAGGTCCATGGCAGTCCGCTCGGCGTCGATGGTGTGCGCGCCACGAAGCAGACGCTGGGGTGGGATCCGGATGCGACTTTTTTTGTCCCCAATGAGGTTCGCTCCTTCATGCATCTGGCGCGGGAACGCGGAGCTGCGCTGCGCGCCGACTGGCAGGCGCGGTTTGAGGTGTACGCAGCGACGTATCCAGCCGAAGCTCACCGGTTGCGCCAGGCGCTGGCAGGAACATTACCCGATGGATGGGAGCAGGGACTGCCGACGTTCAAGCCGGCAGGCGGCGATATGGCAACACGTGATGCGTCGGGAAAAACGATCCAGGCACTGTATGCGACCATTCCGTGGTTGATTGGCGGATCCGCCGATCTCTCGGAAAGCACGAAAACGCCGTATACGACAACAGAAAGTTTTCAGGCAGAGTCGCGTCACGGGCGGGTGATCTGGTTTGGCGTGCGGGAGCACGCAATGGGCGCCATCCTGAACGGTATGGCAGCGCATGGCGGGGTCAGACCGTATGGTGGTACGTTCCTTGTGTTTTCGGACTACATGCGTGGCGCGATTCGCCTGGCAGCGCTCTCGCGCCATCCGGTCATCTACGTCTTTACCCACGACAGCATCGGTTTGGGGGAAGATGGACCGACGCACCAGCCGGTCGAGCATCTGGCGGCGCTGCGCGCGATTCCTAATCTGTGGGTGATTCGTCCTGCTGATGCGAATGAGACGGTTGTGGCCTGGCAGGTTGCACTCGAACGCACCGACGGTCCAACGGCATTGATCCTGAGCCGACAGAAATTACCGGTGCTCGACCGGTCGGCGCTAGCTTCGGCTGAAGGGGTGCGTCGTGGAGCGTATGTCTTGCGAGACGCTGCCGGAAAGAAGCCGCAGGTCATCTTGATGGCGAGTGGCTCAGAGGTTGCCCTGGCGCTGGCGGCGCACACAGCGCTCGAAGAGCGTGGCGTGGCGACGCGGGTGGTCAGTTTTCCGTCGTGGGAACTGTTCGCACAGCAACCTCAGGAATACCGCGACAGCGTACTGCCGCCTGGGGTGCGCGCACGTCTGGCGATCGAAGCTGGCGTAGCCCAGGGATGGGAACGCTGGGTTGGCGACCAGGGCGATTGTGTCAGTGTAGAAACGTTTGGAGCATCAGCGCCCCATCAGGTGATGTTCCGACAGTATGGGTTCACTGTGGAGAACATCGTCGAACGCGCGCTGGCGGTGTGCGTTGAACGTTGAACGTGCCAATGCGGAACGTGCGAACGCGCCCAACCCTTGAGGTCTCGCGCCACGGATTGCGGGCGATAGGCGCACCGCACGTGCCGAGTAAGTCGATGCACCCGGTATGCGCCCGTCCCCGACCTCACGGGTCTGGGTGGGTGGAACGCGGGAACGTGCGAATGTGCGAACGGGGTCGCGAGCGTCTCGCGGAATCACGTAATCGCGTAATCTGAACGGGGAACTAACAGAGCGCTCGATATTCGACCCCATTTTCCGGGAGGGCGCGATGTATATCGGGGATTGGCTGACGCGGCGGGCCGATCTGACGCCGCACAAGGTCGCGCTGCTAGACGCCGCTGATAACCTGCGACCGATCACCTATCGTCAGTGGCATGCGAATATCAGTCGCACTGCCCGGCTGTTTGTCGAACGGTTTCGCATCCAGCGCGGTGACCGGGTTGCCGTGCTGGCGATGAACTGCGTCGCCTACCTGGATACCTGGTTTGCCTGCGGGAAACTTGGCGCGATTCTGCAGAACCTTAACTGGCGCCTGACTGCGGCAGAACTCGCAGGACTGATCGCAGACGCTGAACCGACGATTCTGATCTACGGACCGGATTTTGTTGATCAGGTGCGCACGTTGCGCAACACCGGCGTCGCTGTGCAGGGAGTTGCGCTCGACCCTGACCGGCGCGCCGACCCTGGCGATGCAGCGTTTACCGAACGTGATGCATATCCGGACACCCCCTTTCAAGCTGTCGATCTGACCGCAGACACGCCGTGGGTCATCTGCTATACCGGCGGTACAACCGGATTGCCAAAAGGCGCCATTCTGACACACGGGAATGTGTTCTTCAACGCCGTCAACACGGTTGCCGGATGGGGGTTGCGACCCGACGATATTACGATCCTCAATGCACCGCTGTTCCACACCGGCGGCTTGAATGTCTTCACGGCGCCGCTGGCGCATATCGGTGGCACATCGATTGTGTGCCGTCAGTTCGATCCGGAACAGGTGTTTGATCTGATCGAACAACAGGGCGTCACGATCTATTTCGGTGTGCCGACAATGTTCGTGGCGCTCCAGCGCCATCCTCGCTGGGAAACAGCAGATTTCTCACAGGTGCGCTGGATGATCAGCGGCGGCGCGCCGTGTCCGCCGCCGATCTTCGAGACCTTTCGGAAGCGCGGCATACCATTCCGCACCGGGTACGGATTGACCGAAGCCGGCCCCAACACCTTCTGGTTGCCTGACGACGACATTGAACGCAAGGCGGGTTCGGTTGGCTACCCATTGCCGCACATCGACCTGCGCCTGGTCAACGAGCGCGGCGAATCGTGCGCACCCGGCGAGGTGGGCGAATTGCATATCCGTGGAGCGCATGTGTGCGCCGGGTATTGGCGACGACCGGCAGAGACGGCGGCGACCATTGTTGACGGCTGGTTACGCACCGGCGATCTGGCACGGCGCGACGAGGAGGGGTGCTACACTATCGTCGGGCGTCTGAAAGATGTCATCATTTCGGGTGGCGAGAACATCTACCCGGCTGAAGTGGAAGCAGTGATCGCCGGACATCCGGCGGTAGTGGAGGTGGCGTTGATCGGCGCGCCCGATGCGACATGGGGCGAAGTGGGATGGGCAGTGGTTGTGCTGCACGAGACATTCCATCAACAGGCAACCGATATCGAGCAGCAGATTCTCGACTACTGCCGCGACCGGCTGGCGCGCTACAAGATTCCGAAGCGCGTTATCGTTGCAGAAGCTCTGCCGCGCACCGGCGCCGGGAAGGTCGATAAACGGGCGCTACGGCGGGCGTTGAACGTTGAACGTTGAACATGCGAACGTGCCAACGTGGAACGTGCGAATGTGCCAACGTGGAACGTGTCCGACCCGTGATGAGTGGAGCACGTGGAACGTACAAACGCAGGAGATGGGCAGGGATGTGGACACAGGCGTGTGGGGTGAGACCGCATTCGTTTATTCGTTCTCCATTCGTTGTCGGCGAGCTTCGTTGCCGGCGAGCATGGATGGGAACCCCGCCGGCAAAATGGTCGAGGCGTCCGGTATGCGCTCGCCTCTGACCTCACTAGTCTTGGAAGTGGAAAACTGCGAACGCAGGAACGAGGAACGTGGAACATCGAACGTGACAGGTGAAGATAGCGGAGGCGCTATGCACATCGGCGGATTACTTTCGCGACATGCGCGATATCGTCCGAATCACACAGCGGTGATTGTCGGTGACGTTCGGTTGACTTATCGTGAATTCAATGCACGCGTCAACAAAGTGGCGCATGCACTGCAGGGTCTGGGGCTGACCAAAGGCGACAAGATCGCAACCGTTTTGCCGAACTGTCTGGAATTGCTCGAAGTCTACTGGGCAGCGGCGAAGATCGGTCTGGTTGTGGTGCCGATGAGCACTCTGCTGCGCGGGCAGGGGCTGGCATCATTGCTACGCGACTCGGATACTGCTGCGGTGGTGACGGATGCTGCCCATGCACCGGCGCTTGACCTGGTACGGGATGAACTACCGACAGCTCCGGAGCGCTTTCTGATCATCGATGCCTCGGATTACCAGGGATATCGTGAGTATCGGGCGCTGGTCGAGCCAATGCCCGAACACGATCCCACCGGGATCAATCTGTGCGCCGATGATCCCTACAACATTATGTACAGCAGCGGCACGACAGGGTTGCCAAAGGGCATCGTCCTGACACACGGCGTGCGTGCCGGCTATGGCACTATCTTCGCATCGTCGTACCGCATCATGCCAGAAAGCGTCATTCTGCACGCCGGCGCGCTCGTGTTCAATGGCGCTTTTCTGACGTTCATGCCAGCGTTCTATCTCGGAACGACCTACATTCTGATGCCGGCATTCAATGCTCGACAGTTGATTGAGATTGCAGCACGCGAAAAGGTGACCCACATCAAGATGGTGCCATCGCAGATCGTCGCCCTGCTCAATGAACCCGATTTCGATGAGCAGCATCTGCCATCGATCGAGATGCTCGGCTCGGTTGGCGCTCCGCTGCACATGGAACACAAACTCGAACTGGAACGACGCTTCCCCAACCGTCTCTACGAACTGTATGGATTGACCGAAGGGTTCATGACCATTCTCGACAAATACCACCGCGGCGAGAAACTGGCGTCGGTCGGCGTCCCACCGCCCTTCATGGAGATTAAGATCATCGATGAACAGGGACGCGAGTTGCCTTCCGGCGAAGTTGGCGAAATCTGTGGGCGCGGTCCGCTTATGATGACCGGCTACTACAAGCGTCCTGATCTGACTGCCCAGGCAATCGTCGATGGCTGGCTGCACAGCGGCGACATGGGGTATGTCGATGAGGATGGATTCCTCTACCTGGTAGACCGCAAGAAGGATATGATCATCTCTGGCGGGATCAACGTCTTCCCACGCGACATTGAAGAAATCATCGTACAGCACCCGGCAGTGCGTGAAGCAGCGGTCTTCGGCATACCAAGCGAAAAATGGGGCGAAACGCCGCTGGCGGCGGTCATTCTGAAAGCGCCGGGGCTGGTGTCGCCGGAAGAGTTGCAGGAATGGATCAACGCGCGCGTCGAAGCCGGATACCAGAAGGTGTCGCAGGTTGTGATCATGGAAGATTTCCCGCGTAGTGCAGCAGGCAAAACGCTCAAGCGGGTCATGCGCGACGAATACTGGAAGGGGCGCGAGATCAAGATGTAGGTGCGTAGTATAGCGTTGAACGTTCAACGTCCGACGGAAGGAGGTGCGATTATGCCTTTCACAGCGGCTGGCGACCTGAATGTTCACTATATTGAACGAGGTGTCGGCGAACCGGTGATATTCCTGCACGGCAACTGGGCAACATGTGGCTGGTGGGAACCGACGTTGAACCTGTTGCCGGAGGGGTACCGCGGCATCGCACCGGATATGCGTGGTCGCGGAAAGACCGAGGGACCGAACCACGACTACAGTCTGGCGGCGCTGGCACAGGACACGCTGATGTTTGCAGATGCGCTGGGGCTGGATCGATTCCATCTGGTTGGGCATTCGCTTGGCGCCGGCGTGGCAATGCAACTGGCGCTCGACCATGGGGATCGCGTCCTGTCGCTGACTGCGGTTGCCCCGCCGTGGGTCGATGGCATGCCGGCGGAAGCTAATTCGCCGGAGCGCCAGCAGATGTTGAAGGCGAACTTCGACTTGTTTGCCATGGCATTGAAGGCGCTGGCGCCTACCGCGCCCGATGATGCCTTCTGGCGGCGTCTGGTTGCTGAAGGGCACGAGCAGCGGCTCGAGGCGGCGCTGGGGGCGATTGAGGCGCTGGCGAATTGGGCGCCGGGCGATGCGCTGCGCGCAATCCAGTGCCCGAAACTGGTGATCGCCGGTGAGAACGACATTCTGGTAACGCAGCCG
>JBEPYG010000077.1:0-14182 GCA_041641515.1 Roseiflexus sp. | reverse complement strand
GGACACACACGAATGACCATTCACGTCCGCGAGTCACAGGTCTTTGTCGTGTCGCCGCGCGCGCCGGACATTATCGTGCGTCGCGCTGAAGAAGATGACATTGACGCCATCGTCGCCATTGTCGCTGAACATGCCCGTCAGGGTCACCTGTTGCCGCGCAGCGCCGACAATATCCGCGCCACGCTGTCGTCGTGGCTGGTTGCGGAGGTGGATGGCAACGTCGCCGGCATTGGCTCGCTGGTGCAGATGAGCTCGACGCTGGTCGAGGTGCGTTCGCTGGCAGTGCTGCCCGGGTATCGCGGTCTACACATCGGGCAGGCAATTGTGCGCGGATTGGTGAACGAAGCGCGTCACCGCGGGTTCCCAAAAGTGTTCGCATTGACGCGTGCGGTTCCCTTCTTTGAGAAACTGGGTTTCCGCATTACCTCGAAAGAGGATTTTCCGGAAAAAGTCTGGCGCGATTGTGCAATTTGCCCGCTCCAGCATGCATGTGATGAAACGGCGGTCGTGATCGAGTTCGAGGATGAGTGAACAGCGCCCTTGCAGACGTCGTTGTGCAACGTTTTCACGACGGTGCACTGCAACGTTGCTACGGGGCGCCCCCAATGTCTCCGCGAGGCTGGTATGACAACACGTACACGTGCGGTGCTGGCGCTGGAAGATGGAACGATCTGGCATGGGTATGCGCTGGGGGCGATCGGCGAACGTACCGGGGAGGTGGTGTTCAACACTTCGATGACCGGCTACCAGGAAGTGCTGACCGATCCTTCCTACTATGGACAGATTGTGGTGATGACGGCGCCTCACATCGGCAATACTGGCATCAACGATGAAGACGAAGAGAGCCGTCATCCCTGGGTTGCCGGTTTTGTGGTGCGCGCCGCCAGTCCATACGTCTCCAGCTGGCGCGCCGCACAGTCGCTCCACGCATACCTGGCGGAGCACGACATTGTGGCGATGACCGGGGTCGATACCCGTGCGCTGGTGCGTCATATTCGCACCCAGGGCGCGATGCGCGCCGTTATCTCGTCGCAGCGCCTGGAACCGGATCGCCTGATTGCCGCCGCGCGCGCTGCACCGTCGATGAACGGTCTCGATCTGGTGCCGTATGTGACCTGCGCCGAGCCGTACTATTGGGTTGAAGGCAATCCTGGGGAGTGGGGTTCGGGCGAAACGCCTGCGCAGCGCGGCGAACCGACGTTCCATGTCGTTGCTTACGACTTTGGGATCAAGCGCAACATTCTACGCCTGCTCGCAGAGCATGGCTGTCGTGTCACGGTTGTGCCTGCGACCACTCCGGCCGCCGATGTTCTGGCGCTCGAGCCCGATGGCGTGTTTCTCTCGAATGGACCGGGCGATCCGGCAGCGGTGACGTATGGCGTCGAAGCAGTACGCGATCTGCTCGGCAAAACGCCAGTGTTTGGCATCTGTCTGGGGCATCAGATTTTGGGTCTGGCGCTTGGCGGCACAACCTATAAACTGCACTTCGGTCATCGCGGCGGCAATCAGCCGGTGCGTTTCAGTGATACGATGCGGGTGGAGATTTCGAGCCATAACCACGGCTTTGCGGTTGATGAAGCGTCGTTGCCGGAGGGGGTCGAAATCACGCACATCAACCTGAACGATGGGTGTGTCGAGGGGTTGCGTGCGCCGGATATGCGTGCCTTCAGCGTGCAATACCATCCCGAAGCTGCGCCAGGACCGCACGACGCGCGCTATCTGTTTCGTCAGTTTGTCGAACTGATAGCGCAGGCGCGAAACCAGCGTTCAACGTCGAACGGTTGAAAAAGTGAATGCACTGAACAACACCTGACGATACCCGACAGGAAGGCAGACCGTTCATCGACGTTGACAGGCGGTTGATGCGCTCTCTGCAGGAGCGCGAACCCGCTGTAAAGGAGAAGCGCCATGTCTCTCTACCAGCGCCTGCGCCCGTTCCACCAGCGTTCGCCGGAGGAACGTGTTCTGATGATGCAGGCGGAACTTGCGGCGCCGCTCGACGTTCTGCGTCGCGCCATTGGTGATTTGAGCCAGATGGGGGTGGATCAGACGGCATCGCTCATGGGAGGACGATTTCAGGAATTGATCGATGTGCTGTGCGACTCGATGGCGCATCTCGATACGCTGGTTGCTGAAGCGGGCAAGCGTTGCGAACGCGCGCGCGCAGTTGGCGGGCTGGACGATCACGAATTGCACCTGTACCGACACGATTTGCTGACGCCGCTCAACAATCTGCGTGGCGTCGCCCGATTGGCGCTTCGTATCAACGATTCCAACCTGCCGGCGAGTTTTGGGCGGATAACCCGCGATCTGGACAACGCTTCCCGCGATGTGCTCGATGTGATTGATGCACTTACTGCGTCGCAGGAGCGACACGTGTGATGAGGCACGGTTTGTTTTGACGCGCAGCGTGGTATTCTCACCTGGGGTGGCGACGACTTCTGAGTTTTCGAAGAGAGAGACAGGCTGTCCATGCCGCGACGAACTGATATTCATACGATTCTGATTATCGGCTCCGGTCCGATTGTCATTGGTCAGGCGTGCGAATTCGACTATTCCGGCGTCCAGGCGTGCAAGGTGCTGCGCCGCGAAGGGTTTCGCGTCGTGCTGGTCAATTCCAACCCGGCGACGATCATGACCGATCCGCAGATGGCCGATGCAACCTACATCGAACCGCTGACTCCAGAGATCGTCGAAAAAATTATCGAGCGCGAACGACCCGACGCGCTGCTCCCGACCGTCGGCGGGCAGACAGGGCTTAACCTGGCGATGAAACTGGCCGAGAACGGCGTGCTCGACCGGTATGGCGTCCAGCTGATTGGCGCTTCGCCAAAAGCGATTGCGCTCGCCGAGGATCGTGAACTGTTCAAGCGCGCGATGCTCGATGCCGGGTTGCGCGTGCCGCTCGGCGAAACAGTTTCAACGGTCGATCAGGCGCTGGATGTGGCAGCACAGATCGGGTATCCGGTACTGGTGCGTCCGTCGTTTACCCTTGGCGGCAGCGGCGGCGGTGTGGCATACAATGAGGCGCAATTGCGTGAGGTTGCAGATCGCGGTTTGCGCGCCTCGCCGGTGACGCAGGTGCTCATCGAACAATCGGTTCTCGGCTGGAAAGAGTACGAACTCGAGGTTATGCGCGATCGGATGGATAACTTTGTGGTGGTCTGCTCGATCGAAAACCTCGATCCGATGGGCATCCATACTGGCGACTCGATCACCATTGCCCCGGCGATGACCCTGACCGACCGTGAGTATCAGCGGTTGCGCGAAATGGCGAAGATTGTCATTCGCACAGTAGGTGTGGAAACCGGCGGTTCGAACATTCAGTTCGCCGTCAACCCGCGCGATGGTACACCGCTCGTGATCGAAATGAACCCGCGCGTCAGCCGTTCATCGGCGCTGGCATCCAAAGCGACCGGTTTCCCGATTGCCAAGATCGCTGCGCTGCTCGCTGTCGGCTACACCCTCGACGAAATTCCGAACGATATCACCCGCGTGACCCCGGCGTCGTTTGAGCCGAGCCTGGACTATGTCGTGGTCAAAATCCCGCGCTGGGCATTCGAGAAGTTTCCTGGCGTCGATCCGACTCTCGGACCGCAGATGAAGAGCGTCGGCGAGGTCATGGCGATTGGTGCAACGTTCAACGAGGCGCTGCAGAAGGCGATCCGCGGGCTGGAGATCGGCGCCGTCGGATTCGGCGCATTTGCCAGGAAGCGCCTGAGTGCGGAGACATTGTCGGAACCGTCGGACGAAGACCTGCGCGTTCCAACAGCGCAGCGCATCTTCCACGTCGCCGATGCCTTGCGCGCCGGATGGGACATCGAGCGGATCGCGACGCTCACCGGCTACGACCCGTGGTTCGTTGCGCAGATGCGCGTGATCATCGACCTGGAAATGGCGCTTGCGTCGCATACCATCGAAACGCTTCCCGCCAGCCTGCTGCGCGAGGCGAAGGAAAATGGCTTTTCCGACGCACAGATCGCGCTCGTTTTGCAACCGGTCATCCGCGATGGCATACCCCACGTTCCAACCGAAATGGACGTGCGCGCATACCGTAAGGCGCTTGGCCTCCTGCCGGTCTACCATCGGATCGATACCTGCGCCGCTGAGTTCGAAGCCTATACCCCCTACCTGTATAGCACGTATGCGACATCTGATGAATCGGCGGTGACCGACCGTCCCAAGGCGATCATCCTTGGTGGCGGGCCAAATCGTATCGGTCAGGGGATTGAGTTTGACTACTGCTGTGTCCATGCCAGTTTTGCGCTGCGCGATCTCGGCTACGAGACGATTATGGTGAACTGCAACCCGGAGACCGTCTCGACCGACTACGACACCAGCGACCGTCTCTACTTCGAGCCGCTGACCCTCGAGGATGTGCTCAACGTTTGGGAGAATGAGTCGGGCATGCGGAATGGCGGGACGGTAACGCCTGTACCGATGCTTGTGCAGTTCGGTGGGCAGACGCCGCTCAACCTGGCAAAAGGGTTGGTGGCGGCTGGCGTGCCGATCTGGGGAACGTCGCAGGACTCGATCGACCTGGCGGAGGATCGCGGGCGCTTCAGTAAACTGCTCCAGGATCTCGACATCATGCAGCCAGAAAGCGGCATGGCTGCCGACCTTCAGGCGGCTCGGAAGGTGGCGCAGCGGATCGGTTACCCGGTGCTGGTGCGCCCCAGTTATGTGCTCGGTGGGCGCGCCATGGCGATCGCCTACGATGACGAAGGATTGGCGCAGTACATCCACGAAGCGACGCAGATCAGCGCCGGTCAACCGGTGTTGATCGACCGCTACCTGGAGGATGCCTTCGAACTCGATGTCGATGCCGTCGGCGACGGTGAGCGCGTGGTCATTGGCGGCATCATGGAGCATGTTGAGGAGGCCGGCGTCCATTCCGGCGACTCGGCGATGGTCATGCCGCCGTATAAAGTCAGCGCGTACCACCTCGCCATCATCCGCGACGAAACGATCCGCATTGGCGAAGCGCTTCGCGTCAAAGGATTGATGAACATTCAGTTCGCGATCAAGGACGATGAAGTCTATGTGATCGAGGTCAATCCGCGCGCCTCCCGCACGGTGCCGTTTGTCGCCAAAGCTACCGGCGTTCCACTCGCGCGTATTGCAGCTCAGGCGGCTGCCGGCAAAAAACTGAGCGATCTGGGGTTCACACGCGAGCCGCCTCTCGACGGTTTCTTCGTTAAGGAAGCTGTCCTGCCATTCGACAAGTTCCCCGGCGCGGCAGTCTTCCTTAGTCCCGAAATGCGCTCGACTGGCGAGGTCATGGGGCACGCTTCGACGTTCGGGCATGCCTTCGCCAAAGCCGAGATGGGCGCAAACCAACGTATTCCTACCAGTGGCGGCGCACTGCTGACGGTCAATGACTACGACAAGGGCGCTATTGGACGCATTGCGCGCGACCTGGTGAAACTCGGTTTTACGATCTATGCCACGCGCGGCACGGCGGCATGGCTGCATCAGCTTGGTTTGCCGGCGATCACGGTCAACAAAGTCTCCGAAGGTTCACCCCACACCGTTGATCTGATCGCATCCGGCAAGGTCGGACTGGTGATCAGCACGCCGCTGGGCTCTCGCGCCTATGCCGACGGTCAGGCATTGCGTCTGGCAGCTATCCGCTACGGAGTTATGCTGGTGACGACCCTCACCGGCGCTGCGGCGACGGTGAGTGCAATCAAGGCGCTGCGCCAGAAGGAACTGCGCGTCCGTTCATTGCAGGAACATCATCGTCTGACGCTGACGGCGGCAAACAATACAGTGAGGACATCCCTGAACATCGATGAGGAACAATCATGAGCACCAGAGTCAAAAAAGTCGTTCTGGCGTATTCCGGTGGTCTCGACACCAGCATTATCGTCCCGTGGCTCAAACAGAACTATGGCAACCCCGACGTCATCTGCTACTGCGCCAATATCGGGCAGGATGATGAGTTGAGCGGGCTCGAGGAAAAAGCGATTGCAACTGGCGCTTCGAAGTGTTATGTCGAAGATCTGCGCGAGGAGTTCGTGCGTGATTTTCTTTTTCCGCTGCTTCAATCTGGCGCCGTCTACGAACGCACTTACCTGCTCGGCACATCGGTGGCGCGCCCGTTGATCGCCCGCCGTCAGGCGGAAATTGCGCTTCAGGAAGGCGCTGATGCCCTGGCGCACGGCTGCACCGGTAAAGGGAATGATCAGGTGCGCTTCGAACTGACGTATATGGCATTTGCGCCCCATCTCAAGGTTATTGCCCCCTGGCGCGAGTGGAACATCCGCAGCCGTGAGGATGCGCTCGATTACGCCGCCGAACACAATGTGCCGGTGACCGCAACGCTCAAATCAATCTACAGCCGCGACCGCAATATTTGGCACATGTCGCACGAAGGCGGCATCCTCGAAGACCCCTGGCAGGAACCGGAAGAAGCGATGTATACCCTGACGACTGCTCCCGAGGCAGCGCCGGACGAACCGGAGTATGTGACGATTGGCTTCGAACAGGGTGTGCCGGTGAGTGTCAATGGTGAGCGCCTGGAACCGGTCGATCTGCTGTTGACGCTGAATGACATTGGTGCGAAGCATGGCGTCGGGCGCACCGATCTGGTCGAAAACCGTCTCGTCGGCATGAAGAGCCACGGCGTGTATGAGACTCCTGGCGGCACGATATTGCGAGTGGCGCACCAAGGTCTCGAACAACTGGCGCTCGACCGCGACACGTTGCACTACAAGGACGTGATCGCCCATCGCTACGCGGAACTGGTCTACTATGGGCAGTGGTATACGCCGCTGCGCGAAGCGCTTGATGCATTTGTGCGCGTCACCCAGCGCAACGTCACCGGCGAGGCGCGCGTGAAACTCTACAAGGGGAACGCCATCCTGGTCGGGCGACGCGCCGCAAAGAGCCTCTACAACCCCGACATCGCCAGTTTCACGATGAGCGACAGCTATAACCAGAAGGACGCCGAAGGATTCATTAAAATCTTCGGTTTACCGATGAAAGTTCAGGCAGTGCTTGAGGAGTGAACGTGCGAACTAACGTTCAACGTGTAACAGTGCCAGGACGACCATGCAGATCCCGATCGATAGTTTCTCGCTTGCGCGTGGTTTTGCAGCAACCGCGACCGCCTGCGGCTTGAAGCCGAACGACGCGCTCGATATGGCGCTGATCGTAGCCGATGCTCCGTGCAGCGCTGCCGGTCTCTTTACGACCAATCGCATCAAAGCGGCGCCGGTGGTCTATGATCAGAACGTGCTAGCGGTGAACGCCGGCGCCATCCAGGCGGTTGTCGTCAATGCTGGCAACGCCAATGCCTGCACCGGACCGCAGGGCGCCGCCAACTGCCGCGCAATGGCGGAAATGACCGCCGAACGCCTCGGATGCCGCGCCGATCAGGTGCTGGTGCTCTCGACCGGCGTTATTGGCAGGCAGCTCGACATGGCGAAAGTTGCGCAAGGGATCGCTGCCCTGAACGAACCGACTGCGTACCGAGGGGCAGGCGCTGCCGCACGCGCCATAATGACCACCGACACCCACCCGAAAGTCGCCGCGCGCACCATCCTGGTCGGCGAACAGACGGTGACCATTGCGGGAATGTGCAAAGGCGCCGGTATGATCCATCCCAACATGGCGACCATGCTGGCGATTGTGACGACCGATGCGCAGGTGCCACCCGCGATCCTCGACCGCGCCCTGCGCCGCGCTGCTGACCACAGTTTCAACCGGGTCAGCGTCGATGGTGACACCAGTACAAATGATACACTGCTCCTCCTGGCGTCTGGCACATCAGGCATCCATGTCAGCGAGACTCCTGCACCCGACGAACTCCCGTTTGACATCTTCACTGCCACGCTCACCGATGTATGCATCGACCTGGCGAAGCAAATCGCGCGCGATGGCGAGGGCGCGACACGACTGGTGGAAATCACGGTCAGCGGTGCGCACGATGAGCAACAGGCGCATCAGGTGGCAAACGCCATCGCGCGCTCGCCCCTGGTGAAAACCGCCATCCATGGCGGCGATCCGAACTGGGGTCGCATTGTGTGCGCTGCCGGGTACAGCGGCGCTGCTATCGATCCCGACCGGCTGGCGCTCTGGTTTGGTCCGGCATCATCGCCGATCCAGCTGGTGGCGAATGGACTGCCGCTCGATGCCGATCTGACGGCGGCCTCAGCGCTTCTGCGGCAAGACCCGGTCTTCATCACGCTCGACCTGGGGCTGGGCGCTGCGCGTACGACGGTCTGGACGTGCGATTTCAGCAAAGAGTACGTTGAGATCAATGCGCACTACACCACGTAGAGGCGTGGCGATTGCCGTCGTCTGTCTGAGTGCAGTGATCTTTCTCTGGCGCCCGCTCCTCGGCGGTGAGGTCTTTTTACCACTCGATGCCCTGCTGCATCTGCATCCGTGGCGCTATTCGTATGAGCGTGTCCCTGTTAATAACCATATTTCGACTGACTCGATACGCCAGATCTATCCCCGGCGTCTGCTGACAAACGACATCGTTCGCCAGGGCGCGTGGCCCCTGTGGAATCCGACAATTCTGAGCGGTGTTCCGTTGCTCGATGATGGGCAGATCGCCTTCTTTTACCCGCCCAATCTCATCTTTCTCATTGTGCCGCTCGATAAGGCGTTCGGCGTCTACGCCTGCGTGCAGCTGATCCTGGCCGGTCTGGGCGCATATGCATTTGCACAGCGCATCGGACTGGACGAAGGACCGGCGACGTTGGCAGGCGTTGCATATATGTTCACCGGGCACATGCTCACCTATCTGCCGTTCCCGGAATTGTCGGGTGCGACTGCGATGCTGCCCTGGTGCTTTTGGGGCATCGAACGCGCAGTAAGCAGCGGCGCCTGGCGGCGTTGGGCAGTTGCAGCTGTCATGTTGGGACTCGTGGTGCTGGCGCAGATCCAGCTGGCATTCTATACATATGTGGCGACCGGATGTTACGCACTGTTTCGCATCGTGCAGCATGATGCAGGGCGCACGATGCCACGCTGGCGCCTGCTGGTCGGGCTGGCGCTGGCATATGCGCTAGGGCTCGGGTTGAGCGCCGTACAACTGTTGCCTGCAATGGCGCTTTCGGCGCAGGGGCAGCGGAGTGACATTGGCTTCTCACTGGCGCCGCCGGAAGAGTATTTCGGCAGTATGCTGCGGCTTATCTTTCCCGCGCTCGGCGGCTTCGAGCGGATCGGACCGCCACCGATGTGGGGACCGCCGACGTTCCAGGTTCCCTACCCCTATGTTGGGCTGGCGCCGCTGGCGCTGGCAATCATCGGTCTGGCATTGGCGCGTCACCGTCTGGTGGCGTTCTTTGGCTTCATGGCAGCGGCATCATTCGCACTGGCAGTGCGCACGCCGTTGCTCCAGGTTTTCATTACTCTGATACCACCGTATCGCCAGTTCGAGGATCACACCCGCTGGTATATGGTATGGAGCTTCACCGTGGCTATTCTGGCAGCTATCGCAGCACAGCGGCTGTTTGCACCTGCCGGCGCCAGCGTGTGGGAAAAGGCGCCTGCCGGAACAGGCTGGCGCGCTCGTCTGTCAGCTGCCCGACTCCTGCTCCTCATTGTTGGGGTGTTCATCGCAGGATGGTCACTCCACCATCTGGCGCTCTTTACGCCACAATCGCGGTTTGGTCATTATCTAACCATGATCCGCAGCCAGCAATTGCTTCCGCCGCTGATCTTTGGCGTCATTGGGTTGGCGAGCATCGTGTTCCTGCGGTTCTACCGTCGCAACGCGGCAGTTGCGTTTGCGCCGGTGATCGCTATTGCTGCGCTCGATATGTGGTGGTACGGCGCAGGGTTCAACACATCGGTTTCACCATCAATTGCGCGACCAACAATAGACCTCATCCGTGAACTGGCCATCTATCCATCCGATCTTCAACTATTCCAGACCCTCTACCCGCCGACTCGCCAGATCGCATTTCTGCAATCACGGCCAAAACCGTTCCGCATTCTTGGCGCAGACTACGACGCACTGCCGCCCAACCTGGCGAGCGCCTACGGTCTCGAAGATGTGCGCGGCTATCATTCGCTCTATCCCGCACGGTACAATCGCCTGGCACGGTTGATCGACGGCAAAGACTACCGTCGCACGAGCGAGGGTAATGTCAGCCTGCGCGTCTTCCTGACATCGGCGTATGAACGTCCACGGTTGCTCGACATGCTCAACGTCGAGTACCTCATCTTCCCGCCAGGCAGCACGACGGCGGCGCGCTATCCCGACCTCGAACTGGTGCATGAGAGCGATGAGGGGCGCATCTACCGCAACCCCAGAGCGCTCCCGCGCGCCTGGCTTGTGTATCGCGTCGAAACTATTCCTGACGATGATGCGCAACTCGATTACATGGCGCGCCCCGATTTCGATCCGGCAACGGTTGCGGTTGTGCCAGAATCGATGCCCACCGTCGGACCTGCTCCCGCAACCCCCGATCCGATCCCCGTCGTGCGCTATGCGCCAAATACTGTTGTCGTCACTGCCGCTCCTTCTGCACCAGCGTTACTCGTGCTGGCGGACAACTATTACGATGGTTGGAGCGTGATTGTGGATGGCAAGCTAGCGCCAATCGTGCGCGTCAACTACACCTTGCGCGGTGTCTGGCTCTCTGCGGGAGCACATACCATCGAGTTTGTCTACCGTCCGCTTTCTTTCCTGATCGGTGGGCTGATCAGTGTGATGGCGACGGCAATTGTGGCGATTGGGATGATCGTGCAGCGATGCCGTGGTTGATCATCTCCAATGGCGGAGATCGTGAACAGTTATACCAGTTATTGTTGATAATGCTGCATTGCCATATGCGGTTTCAGGCTTTGTGATGCCAGGCGTCGCATTCTAAAATCAAAAAATGGTGTAAATCATCCGCCATAGTTCGCGCCTTCCGGGGGACCATCCCGTCGGGGCGCGGCGCCGCCGTGCTCCAACCGGGCAACGCTGGCAGGCATGAGTGAAAACGGATGCTGCAAGACCATCAACACCTGCCAGGGTATTCCCGGTTTCATCGTTGATCCGCATCAGCTCGACGGTCTCAAGCACAGGTCACATTTGTTGCGAAGAACATAACCCGCGCCTTCCAAGGGACAACCCCATCGGGGCGCGGCGCGCCGCGCTTCAGCCTGGCGGATCCCGTTCGCCACCTTCATTTTCAATTTGAATGGTGAATAACATCACTTCAATATCGTAAATCGCCAAAAAATATTGACTTTTTGCAGGGGATATGGTAACATCTTTCAGGGAAACAAAACAACGCGCCAGTCAGATTGCAAGGGGGTGGTTGTGATGTTGCTGACCTTGGACCAGACGCTGGATATAGCGCGTGAGCGGTATCAGACTCTGCTCGTCGAGGTGACCGAAGCGCGGATGGCGCGGCAGGCGCGTCTTCCGCTAGCTCATCGCGCCGCACACATTGCAGGAAGCGCCCTTGTCAGGGCAGGCGCACGCCTCCTTGAAGTTGGGAAGGACAAACGGGCGCGCACTGTCGACGTCCAACCGCCGTCTACCGTCAGGCGAGTCTAGACACAGGAGAAATCGTTTATGAACCCGCTCCTCACCACATGCCCGGTCTGCGGTGAAGCGTTGCATGTCGCCCGCCTGGAGTGCGACGCATGCCACACCGCAATCGAGGGACGTTTTGCGCTTGGTCGTCTGGGGCGCCTGTCGCGTGAGCAACTCGAGTTCGTCGAGTTGCTCGTCAAAAATCGCGGTAACATCAACGGCGTCGCCAGCGACCTCAAAGTCGCCTACAACACGGCCCGCAGCCGCCTCGACGACATTGTCGCCACACTCGGGTATGGTTCGCCGGCGGAAGAAGTGCGACCCGACCGACGTGCCATTCTCGATCGGCTGGCAGCGAAGGAGATTTCCGTCGAGGAAGCGCTGCGTTTGTTGCGAGCGTAAGGAGTAGTCTATGACAACGACCGGTGATCGTCTGCGCATTCTGCGGATGGTCGAACAGGGTCAGATCTCTGCCGAAGAAGGCGCTCGCCTCCTCGAAGCTATCACCGATGATGCAGTGCATACCCGCGCACGCGGTGAGGCGCGCGCCCGCTCGTTGCGGGTGTTGGTTACCGACCTTCATTCGCGTCGGCAGAAGATCAATGTCACGATCCCCGCGAGTCTGGTCACTGTCGGTCTCAAACTGGGGGCGCGCCTCTTTCCGCGCGACGCCAGCGTGACGAACGACGATGTGCTGCGCGCCATCGAGCGCGATGCACCAGGCCGCATCTTCGAGTTGCAGGACCTCGAAGAGGGGGAACGTATCGAGATTTTCGTAGAATAGGAGCACACGAATGCCAGCCAGAAACATATCAGTTGGTGATGCGCCGCACATTCGTTTTAGCCGCTGTAGCGGCGCGCTGCGAGTCGAGCCGGGCGAGTCCGGCATTGTTGAGGTGTGGACCGAGGATGAGCGCGAGATTGCTCTGGAACGTGATGAGCAAGGGGTTGTCATCCATGGGGATATCGAGGGCGATCTTCGCCTGCGTGCACCGACGACCGCGACTGTTTCCGGTGGAGTTGTCGAGGACGCCGTTCTCGTGACCGGGATTGCGTCGTTCATCCTCGACGCTGCAGAGGACGATGTGCGGATCGATGGCGTCGGCGGGATGGTGACGCTCGGCGACATTGAGGGTGATCTTGTCGTCAACCGAGCTGCAGGGTTGAGCGTCGGCAGTGTGGAGGGGGCGATGCAGGCGGCGGCGGTGGACGAAGCTGTTGTGGTGCGCCGGGTCGAGGGCGATCTGGTGATCAGCAGTGTTGGGTCGCTCGAGGTGCAGTATGTCGAGGGCGATGTGCGCGTGACGGACGTCCGCGGCGAGGCGTTGTTTGAGCGAATTGCAGGTGATACGCTGGCTGAACGGGTCAGCAGCCTGCGGGTTGCTGAAGCTATTGACGGTGATGTGCAGATCAACCGTTCGGGCACGGTGGTATTGAACGATGTCGCTGGCGACATGGGTGCTGATGAAGTGCAAAGCCTGATGGTCGGTGCGATCGCCGGATCGCTGCACGCCAGCAGTGTCGCAGCGGTTGTGCGTTTCCGCGATCTGGAAGGTGATCTGCGTCTGCGTCGGAGCAATCGTGTCGCCATCGAAGGGGGAAGCGTCGGTGGTGATGTGCGGGTCGATCAGGCGCATAGTGTGATGCTCGGTTCCGTCGGCGGCGATGCGGATATGCGCAACATCAGTGGTGACCTCAGCATTGGCAGCGTTGGCGGCGATGCGGTCTTCGTCGATGTTGGCGGCGCACTGAAAGCCGGAAGCATCGGTGGTGACCTGACGCTCCGCAATGTGACGAGCGCAACTCATATCGGGCATATTGGGGGCGATCTGACGCTGGCGATGCAGTTCGCTCCCGATAGTGTCACCCGACTGAATGTCGGCGGCGACGCACGGGTCGAACTGCCATCCGATGCGAACCTTACTGTACGGGCAACCGTTGGCGGGACGGTACGGGGTCCTGGGACGAGCGCCAGGGGTGGAATGTTCAGTGCCGTGTATGGTGAAGGCGTCGCGCGCCTCGAACTGTTCATCGGCGGCGACCTGTCGTTGCGTGGACCGACGCCGCGCAGCAGCAGTTCGATGGGAGAGGGTGAGTATCGCTCCAGCGGCGCCTGGCATCAGTTCGACGATGATATCAACCGCTGGGCAGAACGGTTTGCTGAAGACATGGGGCGTTGGGGAGAGCAATTCGGTCAGGAGATGAGTCGCTGGGCTACGGAATTCAGTCGGGAAATCGGGGGGCGCGGCGACGAATGGGCGCGCCGTTCGCAGCGCAAAGCCGAACGCTTGCGTCAGCGGATCGAACGCGAGATGCGCGAGGCGGCAGAACGCGCTCGCGAGACTGCGCAGCGCGAAGGTCATCCCCGTGAAGTGCGCGTGCGCATCAATGATCGTGAGTGGCGCTTCGACGAGGAGCGGCTCGAACGGTTGAAGCGTGAAGCTGCCGCAGCTGCTCAGGCTGGAATTGTCGGTGCACTCGAGGCGGTGGAGCGCGCCCTTGAAAGTATGGGCATTCCACGGACACGTCCGCCTGAGCCGCCGAAACCGCCGCACCCGCCACACCCGCCACACCCGCCCGAACCGCCGCACCCGCCTGAAGCAGCAACCGGCGCAACGATTCGGATCAATGTTGAGCAGGTTGCTGGCGAACCCGCGCCTGCCGTTGTTGAAGAAATATCGCGCGAGGAAC
>JBEPYG010000076.1:0-14189 GCA_041641515.1 Roseiflexus sp. | reverse complement strand
GCAGTGAGTCTATCCCGCCCGTTCCAGAAACTGCGCTGCCGTGAGGATCGGGATGCCGCCAACAGTCTGCACATCCAGCAGATTACGGTCGCCGCTCACGATGACATCCGCCGGCCCCACTACCGCGCAGGCGATCACGCGATCATCGGCAGGATCGCGGCTGATGAACGGAAGCTCCTCTGGAAGTGCTACCGTCTCGCTCAATGTCGCAATGAGAGCTATGAAGGGATCGCGCTGCCTAGCGTCAACGTAACGTTGCTGCCGGGGACATCGCAGTACGCGCGCCGGTTCCTCCGGCAGTTCCGGCGCGCTTACCGGCACGTTCGTGTCGAAGACGGCGCGGCGGCTTCTTCCTCCGTCAGATTCGCGCGGACGCTCGCTTCCTCAGCGATCGCACGCAATTCGGCAAGCTAGGCCTGCCACCGGGCGCAGCTCGTCAGCCACTCGCGGTAGACCTCGAAATCCTCATAGGGGATGATCACGGCCAGCGGCGTATCGTAGCTGCACAATGACCGGCTCACGCTTCATCCGCACCCAATCCAACACCTCCCGGACCCGGCGGCGCAAATCGGTGGATTGAATGAGCTCAGTCATGGTTGCCTCCATGACGGAGCACAATTTGCACATACTTCCTGTGCTCATTATGCCATCCTTCACTTTTCGATCGGCGGCGGTTGCCGGCTGACGATGGTCACGAAACGTGCTCATGGCAGGCGCCTGCGGGTTAACAGGTCAAGCACCCGTCCACCAGGTTGCAGGCTGATCGCGGTGTAGCGATCAGCCAGGGCAATCGGCGCCACAGCTGCCCGATTCGCGTTCCGCCTACTCCGGCGTTCATCAGCGCGCCAATGCGCGCGGTGGAAAAATGGTGTGTACCGAAACGCCGCTGTGGATGCGCTGGATGACTTCCGCCAGCATTGGCGCAACGGTCAGGATGCGCAACCCGGGCCATACTTTTTCTGCCGGCACCGGCAGGGTATCGGTCGTCACCAGTTCGCGGATGGCGCTGGTGCGCAGGCGCTCCGCCCCATCGCCTCCCAGTACCGGATGCACCGCTGCTGCGTAGATCTCGCGTGCGCCGCTGCGTTCGAGGAGTTCGGCGGCACGCACCAGTGAATGCCCGGTGTTCACTTCATCGTCGACCAGAATGCAGCGCCGTCCGGACACATCACCGATCAGCGACATTGCCTCGATACTGTGTTCGCTGTCGGCATCGGCGTGCGCCGGATGGCGCTTCTCGACGATTGCTAGCGGCGCGCCGAGCTGCTCGGCAAAGTTGCGCGCCCGTTTGGCAAATCCGATGTCTGATGACACCACGACCACATCATCCCAGCCGCGATCACGGAAGTAGCGCACCAGCAATGACATGCTGCTCAACTCATCGACGGGAATGCTGAAGAACCCCTGGATTTGCCCGGCGTGCAGGTCGATGGTCACAACCTGTTGCGCTCCGGCGACCTGGATCATGTCGGCAAGCAGTCGCGCGGTGATCGGCACACGCGGCTGATCGCGCTTGTCGGTGCGCCCATAGGCATAAAATGGCAGGACTGCTGTCACCCGACCGGCAGATGCACGCCGGCAGGCATCGAGCATGATCAACAATTCGAGGATCCGATCACTCAACGGTGACGCCAGCGACTGAATGACGAAGACGTCCTTCTCGCGCACGCTTTCATTCAGGCGCACAAAAATGTTTTCATTGGCGAATCTGGTGATCGTGACATCTCCCAGACGCACCCCCAGACGACCACAGATAGCCTGCGCCAGCGCAGGATTGCCATTCCCTGAAAGAATACGAAGTTCATCAAAGCGACTGCTCATCTTTCCTCCTGATGCCGCTGGCTGTTGTCAACCGATTATTCGAGATCGATGCAGAACACCGTCATCGCGTCACCGGCGCGCTGAGCGTATTGTAGTCCAACCATCCGGTGAGAGCAACGTGGTACAATAGCTGCGTCTCGCACAATGGTACGGCGTGGCATCGCTGCTGCGCCGGAGGGAGGATACCATGCAGTACACCCGTCTTGGACGAACCGGTCTTCGAGTAAGCCGCCTCTGCCTCGGCACGATGAATTTCGGTCCGCTCACGAGCGAAGCCGACAGTTTTGCCATCATGGATCGGGCGCTGGAGTTGGGGATCAATTTCTTCGACACTGCGAATGTCTATGGCTGGAAGACCGGCGAAGGGGTTACCGAGCAGATCATCGGGCGCTGGTTTGCTCAGGGTGGCGGTCGGCGCGAGAAGGTCGTGATTGCCACCAAGGTCTACGGCAAGATGGGCGACTGGCCGAATGAGTCGCGCCTCTCGGCGCTTCATATCAAACGCGCCTGCGAGGGAAGCCTGCGGCGCCTGCAGACCGATTATATCGACCTCTACCAGATGCACCATGTCGACCGTGATACGCCCTGGGAAGAGATCTGGCAGGCGATGGAACAACTGGTGCGCGAAGGGAAGGTGTTGTACGTCGGCAGTAGCAATTTTGCCGGATGGCATATTGCCCAGGCGAATGAAGAAGCGCGCCGCCGCAATTTCATGGGGCTGGTGTCGGAACAGAGCCTCTACAACCTGTCGGCGCGCATGATCGAACTCGAGGTTATTCCCGCGTGCCAGAGTTACGGGGTCGGCATCATTCCCTGGAGTCCGCTGGGGGGCGGATTGCTCGGCGGGGTGTTGCAGAAAGCCGCCGAAGGGCGGCGCGCCGATGCGCGCATGCAGGAACGCATCGACAAGCATCGCCCGCAACTCGAGGCATATGAGGGGTTCTGCCGCGAACTTGGCGAGCAACCTGCCGATGTGGCGCTGGCCTGGCTGCTCCGTCAACCCGCTGTCACCGCGCCGATCATCGGTCCGCGTACAGTCGAGCAGCTGAACGCCAGTCTGCGCGCGCTGGAGATGACACTGAGCGATGATGCGCTGGCTCGCCTCGATGCCATCTGGCCCGGGCCGGGCGGTCCCGCGCCGGAAGCGTATGCGTGGTGATTGACACCCGGCGCCAGACAGTCAGGAGTGATGTATGACCACCCGCTTCTCACGACCGCGCCTGATCGACGAGACTGATCAGCGGTACCGTGCACACGTCGAGCAAATGAAACTGCTGCGCAGCAACCAGCGCGCCATTCGTCCGCCGCGTGCACGCGACCTGTTCGGCGGCGAGGCGGAAGCAGCGCTCCGCGACTGGCTGGCGCAGCAGATCACGCTCTCCGAACGGCGCATTGTCGAATACCTCGAGCATCGCGGGCGACAGGCGATCACGAAGTATCGCGAACTCGACGCGGTATCGATCCCCGACCCGAAGACAATCCACGTCTTCGAGATCAAAGCCAGCATGAAAGCTGCCAGCCTGCGTCGCGCCGTCCGCCAGCTGCGCGACACGCAGACCATCCTGCGCATGCTGTTCCCCCGCGTCTACACCGCAATCCTTCTGGTCGATACCGGCATTCCGCAGACGACGGAAGAGGCGGCGGCGCAACTCGCCGAATGGATCGCAAAGCACCCGGATCGTCCGCCACCTGCCGAGCCGCCACCGACACTCGCCGATGTCCTGGCGAATCTGCCGCAGGTGCGCCTGGCGGACTCGCTCGCGGCGTTGCCGGATGACCCCGATCTCGTTGGATTGATGCGCTTCTCGGTGGATGACATCATTGCGCTGGCAGGCGCCGAGAATCTGCACCTCAACTGGGACGAGGAAGACGAAGAAGAGGAAGAGCCGGACGCGGAGTCCGGCGAAGCTACGCGGTATGTGTACTCCTCCGAGTCCGACGCAGACGACGACGACAACCCGCTCGCAGCGGCACTGCGCAAGGCGTTGCAGCAGTGAGGGCGCGGCGCCGCCACGCCCCGCCACGTTGGGGCACGGCGCGCCGTGCCCCAACAATGCATATCAGTGCCCGGAACTATGCTCCTTCTTCTGCGCCTCGATCAACGCCTGCATCAGGTGAGGCGGCACGTCCTCGTAGTGGTCGAACGTCATCGAGAAACGCCCACGCCCCTGGGTCAGCGACCGCAGATCGGTCGCATACCGCAGCACCTCGACCAGCGGCGCCTGTGCCGTGATCGTCGTGCGTCCACCCTCGGCCGGCATCATGCCAAGTACGCGCCCGCGCCGGGTGTTCATATCACTGATGATGTCACCGGCAAATTGCTCTGGAACCGTGATCTCGAGCTGGTAGATCGGCTCCATAATGGTCGGGCTGGCTTTTTGCGCCGCAATTTTGAACGCTTCGTGCCCGGCGATCTGGAACGCGATGTCTTTGCTGTCCACCGGATGCATCTTGCCATCGAACAACTCGACGCGCACATCGACCATCGGGTTGCCTGAAATAACCCCTTCCGCCATTGCAGCGCGCACCCCTTTTTCGACCGATGGAATGAACGATTTGTCGATGACACCGCCGACAATCGAGTTGACGAACTCCAGTGGATCGGTGCGGTTCGGGTCAGGGGGAAGCGGCTCGATGCGAATCGTCACATCGGCGAACTGCCCGGCGCCGCCGGTCTGCTTTTTGTGGCGGTACTGCGCTTCGGCTTTGCCGCGGATCGTTTCGCGGTAGGGCACGCGCGGCAGATCGAGTTCGACATCCACACCAAACTTGCGTTTCATGCGCTCGACGATGATCTGCAGGTGCGACTCGCCCTGCCCCGAGAGAAGGCTCTCTCCTGTGATTGCATCGCGTGAGACGCGCAGGCTCGGGTCTTCCTCGACGACATTGTGCAGCGCATTCCCGAGTTTATCGAGGTCAGCGCGCGTTTTGGGCTTGACCGTCGCCGTGAATGCCGGCGCCGGGAACGCGATTGGCGCAAGCTGGAGCGGCCGGTCGCGTGAACAGAGGGTATCGTTGGTGCTGACATCGCCAAGTTTAGCGGCGACACCAATATCGCCAGGACCAATCATCGCAACGGCAGTTTGCTCTTTGCCGCGCACCAGATAGAGTTGACCGATCCGCTCGTCCTTGCCCGTGCGCGGGTTGAAGACCGTCGAGTTGGCGCTCAATTCGCCGCTGAACACCCGAATGTACGACATTTTGCCGTAAGGATCGACGATCGTTTTGAACACGAGCGCACTGAGCGGTTCAGAAGCAGCCGCCTTCAGTTTCACATCCTTGCCGGAGACCAGATCGCGCGCCTGAACCGGCTTGCGCGCCGCGGAGGGGATGCTGTCGAGAATGCCGTTGAGCAACTGCGCCATTCCTGCCACCTGCAACGCCGATCCGCAGAAGACCGGGACGATCGAGCCGTTGGCAATCCCTGCGCGAAGCCCCTCGTTCAATTCGTCCTGAGTCAGCGCATCAGCGCCGCCATCGAGATATTTCTCGATGAGGTCATCGTTTGTGGCGGCGATCCGATCGACCAGTTTTTCACGCCACTCCTGTTCCAGGTCGAGCAATTCGGGCGGAATATCCGCCTCGACGAAACCGCCATCGTGCTTTTCGGAGATCATCCAGGCGCGCTGACGGCGCAGCGAGATGATGCCGGCGAATTCGCGCTGCTCACCGATCGGTAGTTGCATCGGCACGACCGCCTCATCGAGGATCTGCCGCGCCTGTTCGATGCAGCGGTAGAAATTCGCATTCTCACGATCGAGTTTGTTGATGAACAGCAGGATCGGCACGCCAGCTTTGCGTGCCATTTCCCACGCCAGTTCCGTGCCAACCTCCACGCCGCCGGCGGCGTCGAGCACGATGATCGCGCCATCGATCACGCGCATTGCGGCGGCCATTTCGCCAACCAGGTCGGCGTAGCCAGGAACATCGATCAGATTAATCTTGTTATCGTGCCACTCGACCGGCGCAACCGCCAGATTAATCGACATGCGGCGCCGCTGCTCTTCCAGGTCGTAGTCCGAGACGGTATTCCCGTCTTCGACGCGACCCGCGCGGGAAATCGCCCTGGCGGTGAGCAGCAACGCCTCGGTCAGCGTCGTTTTCCCGCAGCCGCCATGGCCGAAGAGACCGATCGTATGGATGAGTTCCGGTCCGTATGCTCGCATAATGTCCTCCTCGACAATCGTTGGACAGGAAGAGCGCCTGCCTGAATGCAGTACGCATCAGATACTCGTGGGGCGAACGTGTTGCACGACGAGGGTGACCTGCCTTTCCAGCAGAACGGTAGAAGGTTAAGTGGCAATTATACGCATTTTCACGGGCGGGTCAACAGAGGCGGTTACCGCAAGTGTTCAGACTTATCGTAGCATGGCGTTTTTGCGTCGGCGGGGCAACGTCTCGTGGCGCTTGCAAAAGCCTTCCCGCCGCCGGTTTTTGTGATCTCAGGAGCTTCCCCCGAACCTCCGATCGTGAACAGTTACCTGTTACCGTAAGTGGTCACACTCGGGGTAGAAGGTAAACCTGAGAGCGGGATGCCCTCATTGTGCATTTGAGGGCAAGATGCCCTCGCTCCCAGGACGATTACTGCGAAGCCGATTAATACGCCGGGCAATCGATTGGAGTCGCGATTGACGGGAATTATGCGTATGTCGCTGATTACGGGGGCGACCTGCGTGTTATCCGCATTTCGTCGTGGCGCAGCGCAGGTGCGCTGCCAATGCTGACGCCAATCGGCGTGGCCGTTGAAGGCAATCATGCCTATGCAATCTGAGCATTGTCGATATCGCTACGCCAGGCGCTCCGTGATTGCGAGGTATCTACCCGGCGACGGTTGGAGCGCAGGACGTCGCCATCGCTGGCAACTATGCGTACCTTGCCACGGCGAAAGACCTGCGCGTGGTCGATATTGCCAATCCCGGCGATCCCTGGGAACTGGCGAGGCTCACGTTGCCTGATTACGCGCTAGGGATCGCCGTTCAATGGCCATATGCCTACGTCGCCGCGTAGAGATCCGGCCTGCGCGTGATCCGGATCAACGTCGCGCCACCCGTAGAAGCCGGCTTCTATGACACGCCAGCATTTGTGCTTGAGGTTGCAGTTGCCGGCAATCTGGCCTATGTTGCCGATTTTGGCGCAGGACTGCGGATCGTTGATATCAGCAACCCATCGTCGCCGGTCGAGGTTGGCGCTTACGACGCGCCGGGGCTGGCGCGCGGCGTCGCCGTCGCGTGGCCGATATTGCTGATGCGGCGCATCCGGTTGAAACCAGCTTCTACAACACGCCAGACCGCGCCGTCGATATCGCATATGCGGAAGGAAAGATGTACGTAGCCGACGACAGAGGCGGGCGCTTCATCCTGCAACCGGCACACACAATCTTCCTGCCGCTTGTGGCGCACCCGTGACGAGTGGTTCAATCGCGCTCCCCGGCGAGGCCAAGCGCCTCGCGTGCAGCAGCGACGACGAACAGCGACCCGGTGACGCAGATCAGGTCGTCAGGTGTCGCAAGGGCGTGAGCGTGCGCCAGCGCCTCCGCCGGATCGAGCACAATGTCGATCGTGGTATCGCTGCGCAGCAGTGGCGCGAACTGCTGGCGTAACTCGTGGAGCGCCACCAGAGCGCGCGGATGGCGTGAGGCGGTCAGCACCAGTGCATCGACCGCTGGCGCCAGCGCTGGAAGCATGCGCGCCAGGTCCTTGTCGCGTGATGCGCCAAAGACGACAATGCGCTTCCTGCCGGGAAACAGACGACTCAGCGACAGAACGAGCTGCTGGATCGACTCGCCATTGTGCGCGCCGTCGAGCACAATCGGCGGCGCGCCATCGATCACGTCCATGCGTCCGGGCCAGTGTGCGCCTGCCAGCCCTGCCGCAATCGCCGCGTCGGTGATTGGCAGCCCTGCATCGCGCAGAAGCAGCGCAGCGCTCACCGCCAGACGTGCATTCACCATCTGAAACAGGCCTGGCAGCGACGGTGTTATATCGCTTCGGAAACGCTGCTGTGGCTCGATCTCAAGGTAGTGTTCATCAGGAATACGCCACGGGCCGGTCTGAAGCGGTTCAACGGGAATCTCGCGATCGGCTGCTGTGTCACGTACAAGGTAGAGCGGTGCGCCGATCACGGCAGCGTAGCGGATCAGTGCGCCAAGCGCCTCTGGATGCTGTGGCGCGCTGACTGCCGGTACGCCTGGTTTCATGATGCCTGCCTTTTCCCAGGCGATCTGAGCCAGGGTGTCACCCAGCAAGTCCATGTGGTCGTAACTGATCGGCGTGATCACGCTGAGAATCGGAGTGACAACCGCGGCGCTGTCGAATCGGCCGCCGACGCCAACTTCCAGAATCGCCAGATCGACGTTCTGTTCGGCAAAATAGCGCAATGCCAGCGCGAAGCCGATCGCAAACGTCACCGGAGCACCGATTGTCCCGCCTGCCATCGATTCGACGACTGGCCGGATTGACTCGACTGCACGCACCAGATCGTCGCGGGTGATCGGCTGACGGTTCACCTGAATGCGCTCCCGGTAGGTGTGCAGGTGCGGTGAGGTCCACAGACCGGTGTGCACCCCGGCGGCGCGCGCCATCGCCTCCAGCAACGCCGCTGTCGACCCTTTGCCCTTTGTGCCGGCGACAATCACGGATGGCACTGCGTGTTGCGGGTTGCCGAGCGCAGCAAGAAGGGCGCGGGTGCGCACCAGATTGAGCATTGGCGGCGGTCGCTGCATTCCCTGCTGCCCGCCGATGAACGAGTAGAGATAGTCGAGCGCCTGCTGGTAGTCCATACAATCCTCATTGCAACGATGCAGTCTGACAGCATAGCGTAGCGTGTGTGCAGCGTCAAGCGGGCAGATCACGAAGTGAGCCATGCTATAATTGACTGCGCGATCATCGGAAGAGTGGAAGAGTGACGCCATGGCAGTGCAACCCAATGAGCAGCACGTCGCCTTTCCGGGCCAGCATCATCAGGAATTGCATGGCATCCGCCGGGTGCGTGGCGCCTGCCCGCACGACTGTCCCGATACCTGTGCGACGATTACCGAGGTGCAGGGTGATCGCGCAATCCGCTTCTATGCCGATCCCGACCATCCGTTCACCAGAGGGTGGCTCTGCGCCAAAGTGCGCCCGTACCTGGAACGGGTGTATGCCCCCGACCGCCTGCTCTATCCGCTGCGGCGCGTCGGTCCGAAGGGCAGCGACCGCTGGGAGCGCATCTCGTGGCAGACGGCAATCGATGAGATTGCAACTCGCTGGAAGGATATTATCGCCCGCTATGGCGCAGCTGCCATTTTGCCCTATTCCTACAGCGGCACCCTTGGTCTGTTACAACTCGTGATCTGTAACGCGCGCCTGTGGAACCGGATGGGCGCCAGTGGTCTGCAGCGCAGCATCTGCGGCGCTGCAGCCGAAGCCGCCGTCGAAGCGACCCTCGGCGCGCGCTGGTCGCCCGATCCGGCAGACGTGCTCCACAGCAACCTGGTGCTCATCTGGGGGCACAACCCTGCCAGCACCGGTCCGCACTTCATGCCGCTGCTGCGACAGGCGCAGAAGCGTGGCGCGTATGTCGTCGTCATCGATCCACGTCGCACGCTGACGGCACGCAGCGCCGATGAGCACATCCGTCCACGTCCGGCAACCGATGGTGCGCTGGCGCTGGGCATGATGCACGTGATATTCCACGAAGGGTTGCACGATGAAGCCTGGCTGGAGCAGCATACCATCGGATGGCGCGACTTGCGCGCGCGCACTGCTGAGTACCCGCCCGACCGCGTGGCGGCGATCACCGGTGTGCCCGAGGAGACGATTGTTGCCCTTGCCCGTCGCTATGCGACGACCCGACCGGCGCTGCTCAAAACCGCAGATGGCGTGCAGCGCCACGGCAATGGCGGGCAGACCTTCCGCGCGCTCTGCTGTCTCCCCGCAGTTGTCGGGCAGTATGGTGTGCGCGGCGGCGGCCTGTCGTACAGCACAAGCGGGTATGTCCGCTGGGACGCCGAAGCGGTTGGGCATGCGTCGGAATGCCCGCCAACGCCGCGTGTGGTGAATATGAACCGCCTCGGCGCTGCGCTGACCGGCGAAGTTCGCGATCCGCCGATCATGTCGCTGTTTGTGTTCTGCGCCAACCCGGCCACGTCGTCGCCCAACGCCGGACTGATCGTGCAAGGGTTGCTGCGCGATGATCTGTTCACTGTCGTCCACGAGCAGTTTATGACCGATACTGCGCGCTACGCCGATATCGTCCTGCCGGCAACGACCCAACTGGAGCACGTCGATCTGCACAAAGCGTATGGGCACCGCTATCTGCAGTACAACCATCCTGCGGTTCCACCCCCAGGCGAGTGCAAGAGCAACTGGGATGTGATGCGCCTGCTGGCGCGCGCGATGGGGTATACCGAACCCTGGCTCCACGAAGATGCTGAACAGGCGATCCGCGGGGTTCTTGACGCTACTCGCGCCCGCAATCCGTTCCTCGAAGGCATTACACTGGAGCGACTCCAGGCAGAAGGGACGGTTGCGCTCCACTTCCCGCCAGGGCGTGAGGTTCCCTTTGCCGATGGGTATGTTCCAACCCCGTCGGGAAAAGTGGAACTGCGCTGCGATGCGCTGCGCGCCTGCGGTCTCGACCCGCTGCCGGAGTATGTGCCGCCTGCCGAGTTTCGCAGCGTCGATCAGAATGGATATGCGCCATTTCTTGTGCTCATCTCTGGTGCGTCACACCACTATGTCTCGTCGAGTCTCGCCAATCAGCCCAGTCTGCGCGCAAAAGAAGGTCCGCCCTTCATCGAAATCAATCCCGCCGATGCGGCAGCGCGCGGTATTCATCATGGCGATGAGGTTCATGTCGAAAATGCGCGCGGATGGTGTCGCCTGCGCGCTGTCGTAACCGATGACGCGCCGCCGGGGGTGGTGATCGCACCAAAAGGTCCGTGGGCGAGTCTTTCACCCGACGGGCGCAACGTCAACTGGGTGACGTCCGACGCACTGGCGGATCTCGCCGGGCAGAGCACATTCCACAGTAATCTGGTGCAGGTGCGACGGGCAGAATGAACGTGCAGACAAACATTGCACTTGTTGGGCTCAGCGGCAGCGGTAAGTCAACAGTGGCGCGCCTGCTCGCCGTGCACCTCGGATGGCGTGTGTACGACACTGATGCACTGGTTGAACAGATGGCAGGGCGAACAATCCCGGCACTGTTTGCCGATGAGGGGGAAGCTCTCTTTCGTGAGCGAGAAACGGTTGCGCTGACGGCAGCACTCGCTGAGCCGCACACCGTCGTGGCAACCGGCGGCGGCATTGTGCTGCGCGACGTCAACCGCGCGTTGTTGAAGGAAAAGGCGTTCGTCGTATGGCTCGACGCCCCAACCAGCGTCTTGATCGCCCGCCTGCGCACCCACGATGAGGAACGTCCATTGCTGGCGGGTGACGATCCGGCGGCACGGCTGGAAGGGTTGCGAATGCAGCGTGCAACGCTCTATCGCGATGTGGCGCAGATTGTGATCGATACGTCGGACGCTGCACCGGAAGAGGTGATGGAGCGGATTGTTCACGAACTGAGAACCGAGAACCGATTGCGCTGAGTGTGCTGTGCCGGTGGTTGGGCAACGATGTATTGACCACCTCCATGCACAGCACACCCTGGGAGATACTGCGATGAACATCAGGCATCTGTTCTTGCTGACGCTGCTGGCGCTGGCGCTTGCGGGATGCGGCGGCATTGGCGCTGCGCCTACGCCAACGCCAGTTCCGCCGACGAATACGCCACTGCCCACGCCTACCCCTCAACCGACGGCGACACCGCGCCCGACACCCACACCGTTGCCGCCAACACAGCCTCCAGCAACGGCATCCGCCGATGTCATTCAGGACGGGTTGCTCGCGGCTTCCAACGCCGACTCCTACCGCATCGAGTTCTCGTTCAAGACAAGCGGGGGCGAAGGAGCGCCAATTGCGTCGCCGGATGGCATGATCGAGGTCATCAGCATGAAAGGCGAGGTCGCTGGCAAGAATTCGCGTGTGGAAGTCGGCGGACTCTTTGTCGCACTTCTGTCCGGCAATCCAGAGAAAGGCACAGAGTTCCTCACCGTCGATGGGACATCGTACATTCGCGGTCCGGCGCCGATGTTTGGCGCACCGGAAGATGCCTGGTACGAACTGCCAGCCGGACAGGCGTCCCCAGCGGTGACCGTCTCTCCCGATCAGGTCACCGGCTCGCTCCAGCAGGGCGGCAATCTCGATCTGGCGAGATTCACCCCTGGCGGGTTCGAGACGCTCGATGGTCAGCGCTGTGCGATCTTCATCGGCGATACAGAGACCACCATCCGGCTGCTGACCGGCGTCAATCAGCAGGGAATATTGCCATTCTCGCTCAAGGAAGAGGAGGTCGAGCAGGCGGAAACGCGTCTCTTCATCTGCGAGGATGGACGCCTGCACAAGTTAACGATTGATGTGACCGGAACACCGGCAGGACAGACAACACCAACGTCGTTCAGCATGCTGCTCCGCCTGTACGATTTCAACAGCACTATCCGGATCGTTGCACCGCCTGACGCTCGACCGCTGACGCCGCCGAACTGAGCTCCAGCAACCGGACGCCAGCAACCAAACATCAAACACCAGGCGCCAGGAACCGAAACCCAGAAGACGAGAGCCCAAAAATCACGTAATCATGTGATTACGCAATCACACAATCACAAAAATCACACCATGAAAGACCCCACTGATCATCTCTACGTCACGACCCCTGGCGGCAGCTACGAAGCGCTTGTCGCCGATGGCGCACTCGATCACCTGCCGGAACGCCTGCAGCAGATCGGACTGCGTGGTGCGGTATGGCTGATCAGCGACCACCAGGTGTTCCCGCGCTACGCCCCTGCCCTGATCGAACGACTGCACGCAGCAGGATACGCCGTACAGGGGTATGCTGTTCCGGCAGGGGAAACCAGCAAAGACCTGACGGTGGCGGCGCAACTCTACGACTGGCTGATCGGCAATGGCGTCGAGCGGCGCGATGCAGTGCTGGCGCTGGGTGGCGGGGTCGTCGGAGATCTGGCGGGATTCGTGGCGGCAACGGTGCTGCGCGGCATCGCCCTCGTACACCTCCCAACCACGTTGCTCGCGATGGTCGACTCGGCAATCGGCGGCAAAACCGGCGTCAACCATCCGCTCGGCAAAAACCTGATCGGCGCGTTTCATCAGCCGCGCCTGGTGCTCGCCGATACGGCAACGCTGGCAACCCTGCCGCTCCGTGAATTGCGCGCCGGTTGGGCGGAAGTGATCAAGCATGCCGTCATCCGCGACGCCGGTCTGTTCACGCACCTCGAATCGATCGCCGACCCGACATCCCTCTCTGGTGAAACGCTGGCGGCGATCATCCGGCGCGCCGTTAGGGTCAAGATCGACATTGTGAATGCCGACGAGCGCGAAACTGGCGAACGCATGCTCCTCAACTACGGGCACACCCTGGGGCACGCTATCGAAGCCGCATGCGGCTACGGCGACCTGCTCCACGGGGAAGCGGTCGCCATCGGCATGCACCTGGAAGCGCAGATCGCTGGTCGCCTCGGCATGGTTGACCGGGCGTTCGTCGAACGTCAGGCGCGCCTGCTGCACACCTGGGGGTTATCAACCGACCTTCCGCCTGGTCTGTCGGTCGATGACCTGATCGCCCGCACCCTGCGCGACAAGAAAGTGCATGGGGGGAAGGTGCGCTGGGCGCTGCCGGCGGGAATTGGCACGGCGACAGTGCGCGACGACGTGCCCGAGTCGCTGGTGCGCGCAGTGCTGGCAGAGGCGTAAGACAGTGAGGAGGCTCGTATGACTGAGCCGGACATCCGCTGGATCCAGCGGCTCAATCATTTCACAAAAGCGCTGCGCCAGCTAGAGAAATTCATTGCCAAAGGCGAGTTGAACGAACTCGAAGAACAGGGGTTGATCCAGGCGTTCGAGTACACCTTTGAACTGTCCTGGAATGTGATCAAAGACTACTTCGAGGCGCAGGGAGACGTAGGAATCCTCGGCAGTCGCGATGCCTTTCGCCTCGCATTCCGGCGCGGATTGATCGAGCACGGCGATATTTGGATGAGCATGATCAAAAGCTGATCTCTGACCAGTCATCCGTCTAATGAAGAAATAGCGCGCCAGGTCACCTTGGCAATAGTCAACCAGTACTTCCCCGAGTTTGTCAAGCTGCACGCAACGCTCACGATGTTAAAAGGCGATGCGTCATGACCACGAGGTTTGGGCTGGATGAATCGGTGATCAAGCGTATCTGCGATGTCTTTGCCCGCCATCCGGAAGTGGAGAAGGCGATCATCTACGGTTCTCGCGCCAGAGGAATGCACAAGCGCAGATCGGATATCGACCTGACGCTTACCG
>JBEPYG010000075.1:0-14240 GCA_041641515.1 Roseiflexus sp. | reverse complement strand
CTCTGCTCGTGTTTATTCCGCTCGTCGGCGGCTTCTTTGCCCTGATACCTCCTGCGCTGGCCGCCATTCTGTTTGCTCCAGATCGCGTCGGCTGGCTGCTGCTGGTGTTGCTGGCGGTGCAGCAGGTGCAGTTCAACGTCATTATGCCACGCCTGGTCGGGCAAGCTATCGGTCTGCATCCGCTCCTGGTCTTTGCGGCGCTTCTCGTTGGTGGAACCGTCGCCGGCGGGTGGGGAATCCTGTTCGGGATACCGGTCGCCGGTGTGATTGCGTCGATTGCGCAGTTTTTCTATGAGCGCGCCCGTCGCACGATGATCGTCCTTCCTGCCACGTCAGACGAAACGTCCCCACCAGTTTCTGCCACGGTTCCCGCTCCGGTTGCCGATGCTGCGTCGGGCAGTCCGCAATCGTCGCGCTTGACGCAATAGCATCTCTCATCTACAATACCGTCGTCATGAGACAGCGTTGCTCCTCATATGCGACTCGGGTTGAGTGCCATGCCGCGTTATGGAGAACCGCACTGCTGAGAAGCGTTCCCCCTGTCTGACGTATGCCCTCCTTGGTGCGCTGAGCCTGGTGAGCGGCATTATTGGCGTCATCATCGGCAGTGTGCTGATCTGGTTCTTCGTTGCGCGTCCACTGACAGATCAGGCGTCTGTGGCGCTGCCCGCAACCCCTGTGCCGCCGACCCTTCCCCCACTTCAGCCGACTGTGGTTGCCGCCGATCCGGTGCGCACGGCGCCGGCGCGGGTTGTGCGCGAGGTTGGCCCGTCGGTGGTGACCGTGGTGTCACAGTTGCCGTCGCAGGTTGGCTTCTTCGGAACGTTTCAGCCGCCGCCTGCCCGCGGCTCTGGCGTCATTATCGACTCGCGCGGGTATGTCATCACCAACCATCATGTTGTCGAAGGTGCGCGTCAGTTGTACGTCATTCTTGCCGATGGTCGGCAGCGCCCTGCACAGCTCGTTGGGAGCGATTACCCGTTCAGCGACCTGGCGCTGGTCAAAATTGAAGGCGACGCTTACCCTGCGGCGCGCCTAGGAGACTCCGATGCCGTGCAACCGGGGGAATGGGTTATCGCCATTGGCAGTGCGCTGGGAGACCTGCGCAACTCAGTGACCATTGGCGTGGTCAGCGGGCTTGGTCGGTCGCTTCAGACGCGCGATGTTGTGCTCGATGACCTGATCCAGACCGATGCTTCGATCAATCGTGGGAACTCCGGTGGTCCACTGGTGAACCTTGATGGCGAAGTCATCGGGATTAATACGGCCATTATTCGCGGCGGCACGGAGCAGGCAGAGGGGATCGGGTTTGCAATTCCGAGCAACACAGTGCGCTACGTCGCCGATCAACTGATCACGCGCGGCAGAGTGGCACGTCCCTACCTGCCGATCGAGTTTGTCCCGATCACGCCGCGTCTGGCAGCCTGGTACAACCTGCCGGTCGATTATGGTCTCTTCATCCAGGCGGTTGGGCGTGGATCGGATCTGGAGCGTGCAGGTGTGCGTCCGGGCGATATTCTGCTGTCGCTTGGCGGTCAGCGCATCGACGAGGAACACCCGCTTTTACGTATCTTGGCGCGACATCAGGCTGGTGAAGAGGTCGAGATCGAGATCTGGCGCGACAATCGTGTAGAGACTGTGCGTGTCGCACTCGAAGAATTGCCGCAGTAACGGCCCGTTTCGGCGCAGGCGTCTGCTGCCTGGCAACGGCTTCACCATCATGTTCCAGCATATGCTGGCGGATCGGTGAAGAGTCATGGATCGGTAACATCCCCATCAGATGCGTATCAGGAACCCATCAGTCGTTGACGCTATACTTGTGCCTGGGGACTGGTTGAAATCGTGTAATCTGACAAGTGTGAGGAGTGTATGTTCCAGCAATCGAAGACCGCCATCATCCGCCTCATATCGTTGTTGACTCTGACAGCCATCGTTGTTGGAATGGTCGCCTGGCCTCGCCAGAGCAGCGCTGCGGCGCGCAGTCCTTCCGAGGTGCCCGACACGTATCCGCCGTATCTTGCTGAGTACTATCCACAGACCGGTCACTCCGCCGTCAATTCGTTCGAACTGTTCTGGCGCAATACGCCGAATGCGCTTTTTGTGCTCGGCTATCCGATTTCACGCCCGTTCATCGAGGAAAGTTTCACTAATCCAGGTGAGTATTACCGCGTGCAATACTTCGAGCGCGCTATTCTCGAAGAGCACCCGCAAAATTATGGCACCCCCTACTACATCCTTGGGCGACTGCTGGGCACCCAGCTGGCGAAAGGGCGCGAGAACGAGCCGCCCTTCCAGCCGGTTCCCGACCCGCGCGACGGCACGTGGGACAGTGTCACGCGCCATACCCTGCGCAATTCACCCGCGCCGTTTCGCACATTCTGGCTCAACAACGGCGGTCTGGCGGTCTTTGGTCGCCCGATCTCCGAGCAGTTTCAGGAGGTCAACAAGGCGGACGGCAGAACCTACTGGGTGCAGTATTTCGAGCGCCAGCGCATGGAGTGGCATCCCGACGAACCCGACCCACGCTACCGTATTTTGCTCGGTTTGCTCGGCAATGAGTACCGCGACGCCAACCATCGCAACAACCCGGCATTCACCCCGGCGCCCCGCGACGACGCGCGCTCGCTGCCGCGTCCATTCATCTACGGCTACAACGCGCATCTCTACAAGAATCGCGAGCCCTGGCAGGACCGCAGGCGCGTCCTGCAACTGGTCAAGAATAGCGGCTTTGGCTGGGTGCGCCAGCAGGTGCGCTGGATGGACCTGCACGACCGTTCTGGCGCAATCTACTGGGAAGAACTCGATGACATCGTGCGTGACGCCAACGAGATGGGGGTGAAACTGTTCATCAGCGTTGTCGCCGCCCCGGGTTGGGCGACGGACAATGGCCGCAACGGGTTGCCCAACCGCGCGAATATCGGTCAGTTCGCCTATTTCATGGGCGAAATGGCAAAACGCTACCGTGGCAGGGTCGGCGCCTATCAGATCTGGAATGAACAGAACCTAGCCGTCGAAAATGGCGGACGGGTAGCCTCGGCAGCACTCTACATGGATGTGCTGGTGGCCGGGGCGCGGGCGATCAAGGCGAACGACCCGTATGCCATCGTGGTGTCGGGTCCGCCGGCTGCAACTGAGACGAACAACCCCAACATCGCCATCAGCGATCTGGCGTTCTTCCGGCAGATGTTCGCCGACCCGCGCTTCCGCGAGGTGGTCGATGCCATTGGCGTCCACGCCGGCGGTACATCGAACCCGCCCGACAGCATGTGGCCTGATCGCCCCGGTCCGGGTCCGAACTTTGTGACCAGCCGCGAGTTCTACTTCCGCCGCGTCGAGGATTACCGCGCGCTGGCGTTGCAATTCGGGCTTGGCGACCGGCAGATGTGGATTACCGAGTTTGGCTGGGCGACGCGCAACAATACGCCAGGGTATGAATTCGGCAACCAGATCTCGTTCGAGCAACAGGCGGAATGGATTGTGCGCGCTTTCCAGATTGGGCGACGCGAGTACGCGCCATGGATGGGGGCGATGTTCCTGTGGAACCTGAACTTTGCCGTGCCCTGGACGCAGCGCGAGGGGAACCCGCTCCACGAGCAGGCGTCGTTTGGCATTCTCAACGGCGACTGGAGCCCGCGCCCGGCGTATCTGGCGCTGCAACAGATGCCAAAGGATTAGGCTTTTTAGTCTTGACCCTCTGCCTCTCTCCCGTGCGGCGGGCGGGAGAGAGGGGAGACAGATAAGGAGAACTCCATGCGTTCCTCAAGATACCTGTCACGTTTCCTCGTCATGGTGCTGGCGGGGTCGCTGTTCCTGCCCATGCTCACTCAGGCAGCGGCGCGCAGCCCGGAGGAAGTGCCGCCGACGCAGCCGCCGTTTCGAGCGCGCCTCTTCCCGGAAACCGGGCATACCGCCGTCAATTCGTTCCTCTCGTTCTGGGAACGAACGCCGAATGCGCTTTTTGTACTCGGCTACCCGATTTCGGCGCCGTTCATCGAGGAAAGCTTCACCAACCCCGGCGAATATTACCGCGTACAATACTTCGAGCGCGCCATTCTCGAAGAACATCCGGAAAACTATGGCACTCCCTACTACATCCTCGGGCGTCTGCTGGGGACGGAAAGCGTCAGGGGACGTGAGAACGAAGCGCCATTTCAGCCGGTTCCCGACCCGCGTGATGGCACGTGGGATGAGTTCACCCGCCACACGTTGCGCAATTCACCCGCGCCGTTCCGCAGTTTCTGGCTCAACAACGGCGGACTGGCGGTCTTTGGGCGTCCACTCTCCGAACAGTTCCAGGAAGTAAACCAGGCGGACGGCAAGGTGTACTGGGTGCAATACTTCGAGCGGCAGCGCATGGAATGGCATCCCGATGAACCTGACCCGCGCTACCGCATCTTGCTCGGTCTGCTTGGCAACGAGTACCGCGACGCGCATCATCAGGGTAATCCTGCATTCGTCCCTGGCGCAACCGCGCCCGATCAGCCGCAGCCGCCTGCGAGCAATTTCGCCTATGGATACAACGTCATTTTGTATGGTCAGGGGGCGACTGCGTGGCAGGATCGCACTCGCGTGCTGCGCCTGGTGAAGGAGAGCGGCTTCGGCTGGGTGCGTCAGCAGGTGCGCTGGATGGACCTGCACGACCGTTCTGGCGCGATCTACTGGGGCGAACTCGATGACATCGTTGAAGACTGTCATCGGGAAGGGGTCAAGGTGCTGTTGAGCGTGGTCGCCGCGCCGTCGTGGGCGACGCCTAATGGCAGGAATGGTTTGCCATCACGTGAACACTTTGGCACATTCGCCTATTTCATGGGCGAAATGGCGAAGCGCTACCGTGGCAAGGTCCAGGCATACGAGATCTGGAACGAACAGAATCTGGCAGTCGAGAATGGCGGGCGCGTACCGAATGCATCGTTCTATATGGACATGCTGGTGCAGGCATCACAGGCGATCAAGGCGAACGATCCGGCGGCGCTCATCGTATCTGGCGCCCCGTCGAGCACCGAAACGAACGCACCGACCATCGCCGTCAGCGACCTGGTCTTTTTACAGCAAATGTTCGCCGACTCGCGCTTCCGCGCGCATGTCGATATCGTCGGCGTACACCCCGGCGGCGCCGCCAACCCGCCCGACACCTTCTGGCCCGATAATCCGGGACCAGGACCGGGATGGACTAACAGTCGCGAGTTCTACTTCCGCCGTGTCGAGGATGTACGCGCGCTGATGGTGCGATCCGGACTGGGGGACATGCCGATGTGGGTGACGGAATTCGGATGGGCAACGCGCAATAACACGCCGGGATACGGCTTCGGCAACCAGATTTCGTTCGAGAAGCAGGCGCAGTATATCGTGCGTGCGTACCAGATGGCGCGAACTAGCTATGCGCCCTGGATGACCGGCATGTTCCTGTGGCAGCTCAACTTTGCCGTCCCTTGGCGCGCACAGGGCAACGAATTGCACGAGCAGGCAAGCTACGGCGTCATCAACGGCGACTGGAGCCCGCGTCCGGCATATCTGGCGCTCAAAGCGATGCCGAAGGATTAGTTCGTCAGAAGGAAACGCTGGCGCTCTCCAAACCTGTTGCAGAGAGCGCCAGCATCGGCTGGCATCGAGCAGCTCAGCTAGCGCCAGCCAGGACGCTATAGCTGTTCACTACTCCGTGAATGGGAGCTCAACGACCTTCCCGGTCGCGCCAGACCCCGCCACGTCGACCATCGTGCCCGGTTCGGCGTGCGCCGTGCGCACATACGCCAGTGCAATCGGTCCGAACCGTGGCGACACAACAGCGCTGGTCAGATCGCCGGCATCTTTGCCGTCAACCAGCAGTTTTGCCGGCGCAGCAACTGACGTGCTCAAACGGAGACCACAGAGACGCTTCGCCAGCCGACCGCGACTCTCCATACGCGCAATGATCTCCTGCCCAACATAGCATCCCTTGGTGAAACTTACTGCATCCAGCAAACCGGTTTCCAGCGGGATGTACTCCTGGCTCAATTCGCGTCCGAATGCGCCGTACCCATGTTCGATGCGCAGTACATCGAGCGTTGCGGTGTCGAGCGTTGCGGCGCCGGCGGCGAGCAGTGCGGTGTGGATGGCATCGTATCCATCAACCGGGATGTAGAGCGTGAAACTGTCGCCGCCAATCGGCTTGCGGCGCGCGATCATCAGACTCACTCCCGCCAGGGTTGCGGTTGTGATACCATGCAACGGCAGATGAATCTCCGTGCCGGTCAATTCCGTGAGTGTGCGCGCCGCCTGGGGACCATACACTGCGATTTGCGCATGGGTGCGTCCGGCGGCTTCCAGGGTCACCTGGTCGTTGAAGAAGATGTTGCGACGCAGATGACCGAACACCGGCGGTCCCTGGTCGGGACTGGTGACGATGAGCAGTGCATCGTCGAGTGCGTGGACGGTGAGGAGATCGATGATGCGTCCAATCGGTGTGGTGAGGACGGTCAGCGTACCTTCACCCGGCTTCAAGCGCTCGATATCGTTGGTCGAAAGACGGTGCAGCAGCGCTGCGCGGTCGCGTCCACGCATAAAGATGCGCCCGGCGGCGCGTTCGTCGGCGATAGCAATGCGTTCCAGTGCGCTGATGTAACCAGAGTCTTGCACGGACATAGACAACTCCAGAACGATCTTTGGCGGGAAGAAGGCAGTAGTGGTGCAGCAACGATAACAAAACTCTTCCTTTATTTCTATCCTCAGGGTATCATGGAAGAAAAGGTAGCGCAATCGTTCTTGTTGAGCGATCTGCTTTACAGGCAGACACCAGGAGCATGATGCAAGCATTTATCGAACGCGGCGGATGGTGGGTAAGCGCACAGTTCGGACTGCTCTTCGCGCTTGTGCTGGCGCCAGCGGAACTGTCGTGGCTGCCAGCGTTCTCGTTTCTGCAGGATCAAGGCGCGCTGATTGCCGGCTTCGTCCTTGGAGGGTGTGGCGCGGCGCTAGCGGGCGCCGGGTTACTCCACCTTGGCGCAAATCTGACCCCTTTCCCCAAACCGCGCGATGATAGTACATTTGTACAGCATGGTGTCTACAGGATTGTGCGTCACCCGATTTACAGCGGAATCATCCTTGGCGCCTTCGGCTGGTCGCTGATACGCGGCAGCAGCATCGCGCTGCTGTTGAGCGTTGCGTTGTTGATCTTCTTTCACTTCAAATCGCGTCGCGAAGAGCGCTGGCTCGTCGAGCGCTACCCGGAGTACGCCGATTACCAGAAGCGCGTGAAGAAACTCGTCCCGTTCATCTGGTAACGCTACCCACCGCCTGTCCGCGCCAGTTTTTGCAGTTCGTACAGTTTGTTCAACGCCTCCAGCGGCGTCAGTTGATTGATATCGATCCGCCGCAGCATCTCCAGCACCGGTCCCGGCGTCAGATCAAAGAGTGAGAGTTGCCCATCCGGCGCGTGCAGCTGGTCGCCGCGCGCCGCGCTGTAGCTGCGCGAAGCAGCGCGCCCTGCCGATGGACGTTCATCAGTGCGTGCAGGCGCCGGTTGGGGCGTACCGCGCGGCGCGCGGCGCTCGAGTTCCGCCAGCAACTCTGCAGCGCGGCGGATGACCGGTTGGGGAATGCCTGCCAGTTCCGCCACGTGAATGCCATATGACCGGTCGGCGCCGCCGGGCCGCAATTCGTGCAGAAAGACGACCCGACCATCCTGCTCGGTCGCTGCCATATGGTAGTTCTTCAGGCGCGGCAGCGTGCGCTCCAGATCGGTCAGTTCGTGGTAATGGGTCGCAAAGAGGGTGCGACAGCCCAGGTGCGCTTCGTTGTGGATGTATTCGATGACCGCCTGTGCGATGGCCATACCATCGTAGGTGCTGGTGCCACGCCCGACTTCGTCCAGAATGATCAGGCTGCGGCGCGTACTCTGCGCCAGCAGCGCCGCCGTCTCGGTCATTTCGACCATAAAGGTGCTGCGCCCGGCGGCAATATCGTCTTGCGCGCCGATCCGCGTGAAGATGCGGTCAACCAGCCCAATCTCAGCGGTATCGGCAGGCACGAAGGAGCCGATCTGCGCCATGAGCGCGATCAGCGCCGTTTGACGCAGGACAGTGCTCTTGCCGCTCATATTGGGACCGGTAATCAGGCAGATCTGGCGTGTCTCCGTATCCATCTCGATGTCGTTAGGAATGAAGGCTTCATCGAGGGTCTGCTCAACCACCGGATGGCGCCCGCCGACGATGCGCAGGCGGGTGCTGTCGTCCAAGTGGGGGCGCACGTAGCGCCCGCGCACCGCAGCTTCCGCCAGCGCCGCGAAGACATCGGTCGTGGCAATCATCCGCGCTGTGCGCAACAGCCGTGCCCCTTCGCCAGACACCACATCGCAAATGCGAGCGAAAGCGCGGCGTTCTAGGTCGATCAGGCGTTGCTGCGCCTGTTCGACGATCTCCTCGTAGCGTTTAAGTTCGTCGGTGAAATAGCGCTCACCGGTCGTCAGCGTCTGCTTCCGAATGTAATGCTTTGGAACCTGATCGGCATAGGTTTTCGGAACCTCGATGTAATACCCGAAGACCCGATTGTAGTCGACGCGCAGTGATTTGATGCCGGTGCGCTCACGCTCTTTCGGTTCGAGTTCGCTGATCCAGCGCTGGGCGTCGCGGCTTGCTGCCACGGTCTGATCGATCTCCGGCTCAAAGCCAGGACGAATGACGCGGCGTGGCGGTTCGCCATGTTCAGCTCGGAGGTAGTTGGACGCGCCGAGCAGTGCAGGAGGATCGTCATCGATGGCCATTTCGAGGAACGCCAGGATGTCGGTGCAGGCATCGAGCGTCAGGCTGTTGGTATGCCCATTCAGCGGCGTCGGCAGAGGAGATGCTGCGGCGGGTGTGACGGATGGCGCAGCTGTCTCAGGCGCTGGCGGCGAAACGGCGTCGGCAATCTCTTCCTCCTCGTCATCGAACAGATCATCCCCGGCGTGGCGCGCCGACACCCGCCGCCGCGCTTCGCGCTGCGCACGGAAGCTGGTTGCCGGCGTCGCCGGCTCCTGTGCAGTGTGCCCATCTTCCGGTGGCGGCAGACCATCGAAGGGCGCGGCATCGACAGCTGTCGCTTCCTGGAGAGCGCGAACCCTGCTCAGATCGACATCCTCCAGCGGCGGCGTCCAGTCTCCCAGCGCGGCAAGCAGGTCGGGGAGCGCGCGCAATGCATCGCGCAGACGCACCATGTCGCGTGGCGTTGCCACACTGCTCCCCTGGATGATCCGGTTGACCACCCGTTCCATATCGCCGACGCGCCGCAGCGTTTCGCGCACCGACGCGCGCAGGATGGCATCGTTGACAAAGTGTTCCACCGCATCGTGACGCGCGTTCAACCGTGCAAGGTCGCAGAGCGGCTGCGAGATCCAGCGGCGCAGCAGGCGCGCCCCCATCGGCGTGCGTGTCTGGTCGAGCACACCGATCAGCGAACCGCGAGTAGCGCCGCTACTCCCTTCGAGCAGTTCTAGGTTCCGCTGCGTCTGCGGATCGAGGAACATGGCGTCGCCAGGGATGGAGATGCGAATTGTGCGCAGGTTGGCGACCATTCCCTGCTGCGTTTCCCGCGCATACTGCACAATCGCGCCGGCAGCGCGAACTGCCAGCGGGCGATCCGCGAGCCCGAAACCGGCGAGTGAGCGAACCCCGAACTGGTGCAGCAGCGTATCGTGCGCATTACGCAGATCCCAGCGACGTTCGGGCCACGCGGTCACGCGCCCGTGCGCCCAGCGAGCATTGTTTTCACGCTCGACGCGGCGGGCGACCCGTTCACCAGGGAGGACTCGTTCGCGCTCATCGCGGGTGAGGAACTCCAGGTCGTGTTCAAGGCGAGCGCTGGACGGCTCCAGCCCGGGCAGCCGCAGGTCGGCGCGGTCTGGAACCAGGATCTCTGCCGCATCGAGACGCGCTAGTTCGCTCTGCGCCTGTTGTGCGGCGCGTTCGCCGCTGAATTCGGCGGCAGCGAACTCACCGGTGCTCAGGTCGGCGTATGCCAGGCCGATGCGGTTATGGTCGGCGATCAGGGCGGCCAGGTAGTTGTTGCGTTCGGCGGGCAACATCCCGCTTTCGATAATTGTGCCGGGGGTAATGACGCGCACAACCTTACGCTCAACCATTTTGGCGCTGCCGGTGGTTGCCGTCTGCTCAATGCCGGCGGCGAAGATCGAGCGCGGGCGCGTATCGGTGCGGCTGGAAGGGGTTTCGGTGATCTGTTCGGCGATGGCGACGCGATAGCCGGCGCCGACGAGCCGTGCGACATACCCCTCGACTGCATGGTACGGGATGCCCGCCATCGGGCATCGCTGTTTCTGGTCGTGCCCCTTCTGGCTGGCAAACTCTTTGTAAGTGAGCGTCACCTCGAGCAGATCGGCGACCAGTTTGGCATCGTCATCGAACGTCTCATAGAAATCGCCCAGGCGATAGAGCAGGATGGCATCGGGATACGCCGCCTTGAGGCTGCGATACTGCCGATACCAGGCGTGCAGTTCGAGACCAGGGAATTCCTGTTGCAACTGTCGCTCGAAAGCACGGCGCTCAGCGGGGGTCATACACTACTCCGTGGACATGTCGTTTCTCGTACCGATGTTCTATGTCAGTATAGCACAATGGTGGAAGGTGTATTCTGGTTTCTGTCCATTGAAAGGTCGGACCTGACCGGGGAGGGCGGGTTCGGGTGTATCCCTGGCGTTGCGCAGACAACAAAGCACGCACCTTTAGCGCGGTTGAGCTAAATCCGTCTCACGAAACCCCTTTCAAGCGAAGCCTGTATAGGCGCAACGGAGAATTTTGGTACAGCACATCAAAACAACATTGACTTCTCCTGGAGTGAACGGTTTTCTGGGCAATCGTCTGTGATGGCTCAATCATTGAAAATGTCGTCCTCGCTCTGACCTGCACGAATGCCATCGCGCAATCTAATCAGGTATAATGCAAGAGTCACCGACGCACCTGTGTCACCATCCGGTCGCTGCACACGATGCGTGTGCAGCAGCAAACCGGAGAACGGCAGGACGAATCGTGTCCTGCTGCTCTTGCTTGAGAGGAGGACGGGAGCAGATGTCATTCCGCATCGAAGCGCCCTTTCAGCCAGCTGGCGATCAGCCCAAGGCGATTGCACAACTGGTGGAAGGAATCCGCGCGGGGTATAAGCATCAGACATTGCTCGGCGCTACCGGCACCGGTAAGACGCTCACCATGGCGCATGTCTTCAGCCAGCTGGAGCGACCGGCGCTGGTGATGGCGCACAACAAAACCCTGGTCAGCCAGTTGTATGCCGAGTTTCGCGAATTGCTGCCCGACGCGGCGGTGGAAATGTTCATTTCGTACTACGACATGTACACTCCCGAAGCGTATGTGCCGAGCAAAGACTTGTATATCGAGAAGGAAGCTGAGATCAACGAGGAGATCGACCGCCTGCGCCACGCGGCGACGCAGGCGCTCTTTACCCGGCGCGACGTGCTGATCGTGGCGTCGGTGTCGGCGATCTATGGTCTCGGCTCGCCTCACGAGTATGGGCAGGTCGTCGTGCCCATTCGCGTCGGCGAGGTGCGCAACCGCGATAAACTGCTGCGCCAGTTGCTCGACCTGCAGTTCGAGCGTAATGATATGGATTTTCATCGCGGCACATTCCGTGTGCGCGGCGATACCCTCGACATCTTCCCGGCCAACCAGGAGATTGCCATTCGCGTCGAGTTCTGGGGTGACGATGTCGAGCGTATTACCGAGTTCGATCCACTGACCGGCGAGGTGCTGATCGAACGCACCGCGGTGGATATCTATCCGGCGAAGCACTTCATCACAACTGCCGAAACGCTCAAACTGGCGATTACCGACATCCAGGCGGAATTGGCAGAGCGTCTGGTCGAACTTGAGCGGCAGGGAAAGGTCCTCGAAGCGGCGCGCCTCAAGCAGCGCACCAACTATGACCTCGAAATGCTGTCCGAAGTTGGTTACTGTTCCGGCATCGAGAACTATTCACGGCACCTCGACCGTCGCGCAGCCGGGCAGACGCCATGGACGCTGCTGGACTACTTCCCCGATGATTTCATCCTCTTCGTTGATGAGTCGCACATGACCCTGCCGCAGATCCGCGGCATGTACGCCGGTGACCGATCACGCAAGGAGACGCTCGTTGAGTACGGCTTTCGCCTGCCTTCCGCACTCGACAACCGGCCGCTGCGGTTCGACGAGTTCGAACGCCACATCCACCAGGTGATCTATGTTTCGGCGACGCCAGGACCGTATGAGTATGAACATTCACAACAGATCGTCGAGCAGATCATTCGCCCGACCGGTCTGCTCGATCCGACCGTCGAGGTTCGCCCGACCAGGGGGCAGATCGATGATCTGTTGGGTGAAGTCAAACGACGGGTGCAGAAGGGGCAGCGTGCACTGGTGACGACGTTGACCAAGCGCATGGCGGAAGACCTGGCGGATTACCTGAAGGAGATGGGCATTCGCACCAGTTACCTGCACTCCGACATCGAGACGCTCGAACGGGTCGAGATCCTGCGTGATCTGCGGCTCGGCGTGTACGACGTTGTGGTGGGCATCAACCTGCTGCGCGAAGGTCTCGACCTGCCGGAGGTGTCGCTGGTCGCCATTCTTGATGCTGACAAGGAAGGGTACCTGCGGAGCGGATCGTCGCTCATCCAGACCATCGGTCGTGCGGCGCGCCACGTCGAAGGCGCAGTCATCATGTACGCCGATACGATCACGCCATCGATGAAGTTTGCGATTGACGAAACCAATCGCCGCCGCGCCATTCAGGAAGCATACAATCGGGAACACAACATTACCCCGGTCGGCATCTCGAAAGCGGTGCGCGACCTGACCGACCGAGTGCGCAAAGTCGCCGAGGAGCGCGGCGTCTACCAGGCTGCCGAAGCGCCGGCCGAACTGCCGATTCCGAAGGACGAGATCGTCAAACTGATCAAGGAACTGGAGAAGCAGATGAAGCAGGCGGCGAAGGACCTGGCGTTTGAGAAAGCTGCTGCCCTGCGCGATCAGATCATCGAACTGCGGCGCACGCTGGCGCTCGAAGAGGAGCAACAACCGGCACACTCGTAGAGGAAACGCTACTGTACCGGTTGCATCCCTTCACCGTCACAGGTGCGCGCCTGACGTATGATAACCCTCAGCAAGTCAGTGCGAAGCGACGGCGCAACGCGCGCCGTCGTGCTGTTTTCAGGAGGCGAGTATGATCCGCATCCGGTTCGCCGATGGAGGAGCGACGCTCGAGACCGACCGTGTCGGTCACGAAGCGCTCAACACGCCGGTGATCAACAAAGGCAGCGCCTGGAGCGCCGCAGAGCGCGAAGCACTGGGGTTGCTGGGGTTGCTGCCCTGCCACGTTTCGACCATCGAGGAACAACTGGCGCGCGTCTACCGCAACTATCAGCAGCGCAAAGACGATCTCGATCGGTACCTCTACCTGACCGACTTGCAAGATCGGAATGAGACGCTCTTCTACCGGTTGTTGCTCGAGCATATTACCGAGATGATGCCAATCGTCTACACGCCGGAGGTCGGTGTCGCCTGCCAGCGCTACAGCCATCTGTTCCACCGACCGCGCGGGTTGTTTATCGACTACCCGCACCGTGACCAGATCGAGAAGATGCTGCGCGCCTGGCCCCTGGCGGAACACACACGCGCCATCGTCGTCACTGACGGCGAACGCATTCTGGGGCTTGGCGACCAGGGCATCGGCGGGATCGGCATTCCGATCGGCAAACTGACGCTCTACACCCTCTGCGCTGGCATTCATCCGGCGACGACGCTGCCGATCGTGCTGGATGTTGGCACCAATAATCAGGCGCTGCTCGACGACCCGCTCTACCTTGGATGGCGCCACGAACGGGTGCGTGGCGAGGAGTATGACGAGTTCATCGAACAGTTCGTTACAGCGGTCGAGAAGGTCTTCCCCAATGTGCTGCTGCAATGGGAAGATTTCGCCAAAGACAATGCGCGGCGCCTTCTCGATCGCTACCGTGATCGCATTCTGAGCTTCAACGACGACATTCAGGGAACCGGCGCAGTGACATTGGCAGGCTGGCTGGCTGCTGTCGAAATCTCCGGAATACCGTTGGAAGATCAGCGGATCGTTATGCTCGGCGCAGGATCGGCGGCGACCGGCATCGCCGATCAGATCGTCACCGTCATGCAGGAGGCAGGGATTCCTCCGGAGAAAGCGCGCCGGACTATCTGGCTGATCGATAGCCGCGATCTGGTGCACACCCGACGTACCGGTCTCGAAGAGGCAAAGAT
>JBEPYG010000074.1:0-14338 GCA_041641515.1 Roseiflexus sp. | reverse complement strand
GGCGCGGAAAGCATCATGGACGTGGTCATAGTGCCAGTTCACAATCTCCGGGGGAACGAGCCCTTCAGCATAACACGTTCGCAGGAACTGCAGCGCCCAGCGTCCGCCCTCATTCTCAATCTTCGGCGTGAGATCAGGTGAGAAGAGTTCAGCGCCACCCATTTCCACCAGTTCATAGAAAGTGCCGAATAACCCCGACTCCATACCTGGAAAGAGAAAGCCGTACATCTCTGGCGGATGGTTGACCGAACGTGCCATATCTAGTAGTTCATCCCATGTGGCGGGTGGCCGGTCGATCAGGTCGGTACGATAATGAAGCAGTCGCACATCGACATTGCGCGGCACACTGTAGATTTTGCCGTTGATACGCGCTAGTTCGAGCACCGCCGGCGTGAAATCGTCTAATTCGGCGGGTGCAAGCAGGTCGTCGAGTGGCGCCAGTAACAATTGCTGCGACGGCGCATACTTCGTATGCGTAGAGACAACATGGCAGTCGGCAGCCGCGTCCGTTGTCAGGAATTCATTGAGTGTAGGGTGGTCGCCGGAGAAGGAGACCTCGATTGCCACGCCATACTGCTGAGCGAAGTAATCCAAGCGAGTATACAGAACGTCATACATGGATCCACTGATCAAGGCAACCCGAACTGTCATGCAGTGATCTCCTTACAAGTCAGCGCCATTGGTTGCTTGCGAATGTGAATACTTCTCAATCAGGCGAAAGATGCGCTCCTCCGTGGCATGCAGATGCTGCTCGACAGCAGCGGCTGCCGCATCGGGTTGGTGAGCGCGCAATGCCTGAAAGATGGTCTCATGTTCCACACACGTTTGTTTCTGATCCATTTCGCGAAAGACGTGATAGAAGCGACCTAGTTCAAGGTGGACGTTGAGTGAACGATACGCAGTCAACAGAAACGGATTACCTGACGCGTTGACGATTGTCTCGTGAAATTGTTTGTCAAGCTGATTGAACTGGCGATAGCCGTGCGACCAGGAGCTAACCTTGATACTGGCGCTTTCATCAAGAATCTGTTGCAGCAGTCGTTCCACCGTAATCAGGTCGGGGATCAGGATGCGACGGGCAGCAAGCCGAGCAGCATCCACTTCGATGAGCCGGCGTGCGTGCATTAAGTCTGCCACCTGCGTCGTCGTCAACAATGGACTGACGCGATATCCTTTGAATGGCTCAAAGGTGACCAGTCGCTCAGCTGCCAGCCGCGCCAGCGCCTCGCGGATCGGCGTCGGACTGACGCCAAGGTTGATCGCTAGTGCGTCAATGTTTAGCCGCGCGCGTGGGGGATACGTCTGGTCCATGATGCGGGCTTTGAGACGCTCATAGACGGACTCGGCCAGCACGGTTTTTTGCTCGGTCATTGTACGTCGCGTCTTTACCATTCGCAAAGAAAATCCTATAGGATAGGATAACATGCTGTAGGATTTGAGTCAATACTCAATTTTTACTCTTCGTGCGTTATCACGACCTTTTTTCGTCAGTGGGCAACGTACCCTGGTGCTTGCGAAATCTATTCCGCTGCCGATTCGCAGCTCGTAGAGTCCCCCGAACCTCCGGGCATGGTACGTATCTACACGTGGGATAAGAAGCAAGCCTGTGGGCAAGGAGGGGCCCACCCTCGTTTTGTCTTCAAGGGCAAGATACCCTCGTTTCCAGGAGAAGTGTGCACACTTCTCGATCGTGAACAGTGCCTGCGGTGCACCATACCCGGACATCCATTCGTAACAGGATGTTCACTGCCGATAGATCGGATCTTTCGTTCATGTGCATAAAAACGGTATACACTGACAGTAGTTCGGCGGTTCGATGGGGCGCCGCTCCGAATGTTGCACGTTTCCCTCGTGCCTCTCCAGTTCATCCCAATGCATCCTCTCGACCGCAGAACCCTGGCAGCCCTGACTCAAGGAGGCGTTCTATGGCAACGACCCATTCCCAAAGCATGTGGGTGCATGGGCACAGCATGCAGGTCGAGGACAATGAGGCGCTGGCAGCGACCTGGCGCTCTGGTTTTTGCCTGTATGTCGAAGGCAAGCCCGACAGCCTGAACTGGCTGCATGCCTCGATCCCAACCCCGGCGTGTGTCGGGGATCACCGGACGCGCGTTGCGGCAGTGGCGATCGTCTGCCGCACAATGTCGAATGATGCGATTGTGCGCGATATCCATGTCTACGATGGTGATGTGAAAATTGGCGACATTAACGACATCAATCTGAGCGGCGACATCGGGCTGGTTCGTTTTACCCTGCTGGATCACCCGGAAGTGCAGACAGCAATCGGTGTCTCGCTCGGTCTCAGTTTTGGCGCGACGACGTTGCCACACGGCATCAGCGTGACTGCGGTCGGTGTAGAGTTCGTATAATGAAAACTACTAGATTGGCGTACATGAAATGGGATAGCTATGATTGAGTTATTTCACCAGCATTCCCCAACGCTGGGGAACCAGTACACCGACGACCGGGTGCTTCGATCGTTCCTGCGCCGCGCGCTGCCGCGCGATGTGCTGGCACAGGTCGAGCCAGACCTGATGACAATGGGTGATCTGGCGGGTGGTGAACTCTACCGCCTGCATCTGGCTGACCGACTCAATGAACCGGCGCTTACCCAATGGGACGCCTGGGGAGAGCGCATCGACCACATCGAGGTCTCGCCACTCTGGAAGCGCGCTGCACGTCTTGCAGCCGAATATGGGCTCGTCGCATTGCCCTACGAGCGAACCTATGGCGCATTGTCGCGGATCGTTCAGTTTGCGCTTGTCTATCTCTTCCACCCCTCAACCGATGTGTACACCTGCCCGCTGGCGATGAGCGATGGCGCCGCGCGCACGCTGGTGCAGGCTGGAGACGCTGTTCTGATCGATCGCGCTCTGCCCCGCCTGATAAGTCGTGATCCGGATCGCTGCTGGACGAGCGGACAGTGGATGACCGAACTCCCTGGCGGTTCCGATGTCAGCCGTACCGAAACAATCGCCCGCCCCGGTTTCGATGGTGTCTGGCGGTTGTTTGGCAGGAAGTGGTTCACGTCGGCGACCACCGGGCAGATGGCGCTGGCGCTTGCCCGTCCCGAAGGCAATCCGCCAGGGAGTCGCGGTCTGGCGCTGTTCTACATCGAACTGCGCGATGAAGAAGGGCGTCTCCAGGGCATTCGGGTTAACCGCCTGAAAGACAAACTCGGTACGCGCAAAGTGCCGACTGCTGAACTGCTTCTGGAAGGAACGCCAGCGCGTCTGGTTGGCGATCTGAACGGCGGTGTGCGCGCGATTGTGCCAATGCTCCAGGTGACCCGTATCTGGAACAGCATCTCGGCAGCGTCGTTCATGCGACGGGGCATCGCCCTCGCGCGCGACTATGCCCGACGTCGCGTCGCCTTTGATGCGCCGCTTAACCGCCAGCCGCTCCACACCGAAACCCTGGCTATATTGCAGGCAGAATTCGAGGGCGCCTTCCACCTGAGTTTTCTGACCGCAGGGTTGCTGGGCGCCGAGGAGGCTGGCGGCGCCGATGAGCGCCAACACCATCTGCTGCGTGTTTTGACTTCGATCACGAAATTGACAACAGGACGGCAGGCAGTCGATGTAATGAGCGAAGTGATCGAGGCGTTTGGCGGCGCCGGATATGTAGAAGATACGGGTATACCGGTGTTGTTGCGCGATGCGCACGTGCTCCCGATCTGGGAAGGAACGACCAACGTCCTGGCGCTTGATACACTGCGCGCGCTGGCGCAACCGGAAACCTGGGAAGCGCTCGTGAGTCTGGTAGAGGAACTGACAACGTTCCTGTCTACTTCGACCGACCTGACCGGCTCAGCATACCACGATGGTGCACTTGTCGCTGCCGGAGGGCGCGCTCGCACAGCGCTCGACCATGCCCGGCGCTGGTTCAATGAGACGCGCGATCGTGGACGCCTAGAGCGTGGCGCGCGTCGCCTGGCGCTGACCATTGGGCGGAGTCTGGAATTGGCGCTCTTGGTATCCCACGCCGCCTGGTCACTTGCCGAAGAGCGTGATGGACGGGCGCGCGCTGCAGCGTTACGTTTCGCTCGCTCGCCGGTTGACCTGATTGACGACGAAGACCGCGACGACACAGCGCTGGCGGACGATATGCCGTTGGGTGTGTAATGGGGGAACGTGGAATATGGAATGCGGGAATGACGGGTGACGAACAACCCGTCCCTTGAGGGTCTTTCCACGGGTGATCGTGCACGACCATCGCCTCGTGCTGAGGGACCGATTTGTGCTCTCTGGTGCGCGTATGTCCTGACCTCAAGGATCTTGTGCGGGAACAGAGACATCCCGTACTTCGCGCGAGACGTACCACGACATACCATCCCAGTACTGATAGACAATGGGATGTTTCACCTATAGACGGCGGGAAAGCGGACTGCTATACTGCCCATCAAAAGCAGTGCGGCGCAGCGCACAACCGCTGCTCATCTCGAAGGAGGAATCTACTATGACGGCTCTGCTTATTGCTTTCGCTCTTGCCTTGATCGCCTTTGTGTCTCGCCGCTCTGCTCTTCGCCTGCAGGAGCGTCCTCTCCCTGTACGAATCGCTACCCGCCCCCGTCGCTGAATGCTGATTCCGTGCGGTCGGGCAGTGGTGCGGCTCTCATGCGCATCACTGCCCGGCGCTTGAGGGTTCACACACCGTAATCACGGTTTTTTTGTGTCGGCGGGGCAACGTCTCACGGCGCTTACGAACGTCATCCTGCCGCCGATTCGCGATTGTAGGGGCTTCCCCCGAACCCTGGATCGTGAACCGTTGCCCCATTCCCTGAAACCGGGTTTCGCCGTACACCACGCACGAAGATCTCGATCAGGCTCTCGGCGGCGCGCTGTGGATCGGCTGGACTGGGAGCTGTGACATACCATTTGTGCAGCGCGCTTGCTAGCCCGAAAAATGCCCGCACCACCGCCTCCGGGTCGAGCGATGGATCGATTTCCCCTCGCTCGATGCCGCGTTGAACCAGGGTGATGATGTCGGCACTCACGCGCCGGATGTATTCGAGCGCCTCATCGTTAGCGCAGAGCAGCCGGAAGATTTCGGGCCAGGGACTGATGCCAAGTGTGTGCATCTGCACCTGTCGTTGCAATATCTGGCGCATGATGAAACTCAACTGCTCGATTGGCGAACGGTCGGACTGGGACTCGATCAGCGCGATCATATGCTTCATCTCGCGGGTTGCTGCTTCGACAACCAATTCATCTTTATTTGCGAAATGTGCATAGAGTGTGGGTTTGGAAATGCCAACACGAGCTGCCAGTTCGTCCATCGACATGGCGCTGTAGCCCTTCTCGGCAACCAGTTCCTGTGCGGCGCTCATGATCTCCTCGCGGAGCGCCTGCTTCTGTCGTTCACGAAGTGTCAGAGTCATAGGTTTTCTCTCGCATATGCAACAAGAGCATGTGCTCGATGATACTGGTTCTGTGGACCGTGCCCTCTCCACGGCATCGGTCGGATTGATCTGATCGGGAGTGATGCCGATGCTTGCGGTGCGCATGGCGGGCCCGCATCACTGCCAAGCGTCCATCAACGACGACGCCTTCCGCCTGCAAGCTAGGGGCGCGGATGGCGCTCGTTCGTCTCGGTGCGTCCCGTGTGGCCGTTGGCTCTGCCCCTGCTGCAGGAAAGATGCCGCGATTGTCGCACATTCTCGCTCTCGCGTTTCATCTCGACATCCAAATGGCACGCGCTTCCGTATGTGCTGGTTGGAAGATCAAAACCTACCAATCAGTCAAAATTCCTACTTGCGCGTAAAGATATTTTACTGTATAGTAGTACTGTTGTAAAGCGCGACCTGGAACTCATTGTTCCACAGCGCGGTGCGCAGTGCGGCGCGGGCGACCTGGCAAGGTTTCTCGCCGCGCTTTTGTTTGCGTTTCAACCCCAATCCCGCCTGTAGCGGGCGCATACGGAGGCAGACGTGCATGGCAATCCAACGACGTGAAGAGAAACTCAACGGTATGCCCATTTCGGACACCTCGATCCGTCAGCCGGTATTCGTGACGATGCTCATGCTGCTGACGGTCGTGTTTGGCATTCTGGCGTTTCGCTCGCTGCCGGTCAATCTGCTCCCCGATTTCGAGGTGCCGGTGATTGCAATCAGTGTTCCCTACCCTGGCGCCGGTCCGGAAAGCGTGGCCGATCAGGTTGCGAAGCCGATCGAAGACGCGGTAAATACCATCGAGGGGATCGAGAATATCACCACCAACGCGAACGAAGGTCTGGCAGTCATCATTTTGGAGTTTGCGGAAGGCACCGACATTAACCGCGCCGATCAAGATGTGCGCGAAAAGGTGAATGCCATTCGCCCGACGCTGCCGCGCGACGTCCGCGAGCCGATCTTCCAAAAGTTCGACCCAAACGCTGCCCCGATTGTCTCTTTTGCTATTGCCGGCACACAGAATCAGTCGCCGCTCGAGGTGCGTCGGATCGTGGATAACGAGGTTTCGCCGCTGATCCAGCGCGCTCAGGGTGTTGGCTCGGTGCAGATCTCTGGTGGACTTCAGCGCCAGATCAATGTGCAGATGGATCTGGAGAAACTGCGCGCCTATGGCATTCTGCCGGTGCAGGTCACTCGTTCGTTGCAGCAGGCGAATGCTAACCTCGGTCTTGGATCGATTACTGCCGGTTCGCAGGAGATCAACCTGCGCGCGCCGTCGCTGCTGCAAACCCCTGAAGATATCGCGAAAATCCAGATCACCGGGACGCAGTACCGCATCGGTGACGTGGCGACCATCGAAGACGGTGTCGCCGAGAAGCGCAGTTACACCCGACTCAATGGTGTCGAGGCGATTATTGTCGATGTCCGTAAGCAAAGTGGCGCCAATACCGTTGCGGTTGCCGATAATGCGAAAGCTGCCATCGAACGTGCGCTTGCCAATCGCAGCGATCTTACCTATATCATTCCGCGTGATGCATCAGAAGCGGTTCGCCAGTCGACGATCAGTTCGCTCGAAGAACTGATCTATGCCTCGGTCGCTGCACTGCTGGTGGTCATGATGTTCTTCAGCGGCGTGCGGAACATGCTCATTACTGCCGCCGTTCCCGCAGCAATCGCACTGGTTGGTCTCGTCCTGCTGCCTGCCATTGGCGTTCCTGTTGACAAAGTGCTGGTGCTGGCGGTTGCGATCGGTCTTCTCATCGTACTGACTTTTATCCGCGACCGGAACACGCTGGTGACGATGGCAGGTCTGCCGATCATTCTGATGGGCACCTTTGCGCTGATGCCGGTGTTCGGTCTGTCGATCAATCTCATCACTCTGCTGGCGCTGGCGCTGTGCGTCGGTCTGGTGATCGATGATGCCATCGTGGTGCGCGAGAATATCTTCCGCCACACGCAACGCGGTGAAACTCCACGTGTCGCTGCCAGTAAAGGGACGGCGGAAGTGGCCCTTTCGGTGGTGGCAATGACCCTGACGGTCGTTGCGGTCTTCGTGCCGGTGACGTTTACGAGCGGTACGACCGGCATCATCTTCAAGTCGTTCGGTATTACGATTGCGGTTGCCATTCTGCTCTCACTCGTCGAGGCGTTCATGTTTGCGCCAATGCTTTCCGCCAATCTCTTCCGCCGCCAGAAGGTGCAGCCGCATCCACACGACGAAGCGCATTCGCACACCGGCGATGTCGGGCGTGCGGCACGGCGTTTGCGCAACATCGATCCGAATCAGGCGGATGCCAGCCTGCTCCATGAGGCGGAAGAGGATCCTGGTCCGCTGGGACGGTTCTATGAGCGTGTCCTCTCCTGGAGTCTGCGCAGTCTACGCAACCGGCTGATCGTGATTGCGACTGCAATTGTGGTGCTGATCTTGAGTGTGGTTGTTGCCAGCGGCTTGAAGTTCAGTTTCTTCCCGCAGCAGGACGCTGGGGAGTTCCTGGTTGGGTTCGAGTTGCCGCCCGGCACGGCGCTGGCCGAAACCGACCGGTTTGCGCGCCAGGCGGAGCAGGTTATGCTGGCTGACCCGAATGTCGAGTCGGTGATCAGCACGGTCGGCTTCTCCGGTGCACCTGAGCGCGCTGAGTTCTTCGTGCGCCTGAAGGGTGATGTTCCAACGCGCCTGGTCGAAGAACGACTGCGTCCGCAACTGGAGTTCCTGCCGAAACTGACGTTTGGGTTGCCGTCGATTGGCGTTCCGACAACAACCGGCGTGACTGGTCGTCAGTTGCAGTTGAGCCTGCAAACTACGGGTCCTGTGCAGGATCTGGAGCCGGTGATCGAGCAGATCAAGGCTGAGATGGCAGCTATTCCAGGTGTCGTTGACATCGATACGACGTATCGTCCAGGTAAGCCGGAATTGCGTTTTGTCGCCGACCCCGAGCGTATCGGTGATCTGGGGCTCACCAACGAAGAGATTGCTGCGTCAGTGCGTGCGCTGGTGAATGGTGAACGTGCAACGGTGTTGCGGCAGCAGGGGCAGGACATCGAGATCATCGTGCGCCTGCGTCCCGAAGACCGCGCCACGCCAGAGGCGTTGCAGAATATCGCTATTCCGACCCGCATCGGCACGGTTCCGCTGAGTGCGCTGGGGCGGATTGAACTTGCGTCGACGCCGCAGACGCTTCGGCGGTATGACAAACTCAACCAGGTGATTATCGGTGCGAACCTGCAGGGGCGTAACCTCGGCGAGGTGCAGAACGAACTGCAGCAGCGCCTGGAAGCGAAGGGCATCATTCCGCCGACGGTTATCGCCAGTTTCACCGGACTGGTGCAGCAGCAGACCGAAGGGTTCGACTCGTTGCTGCTGGCAATGCTCCTGTCGGTTATCTTCGTCTACATGGTGCTGGCGTCGCAGTTCGGATCGTTCACGCAACCGCTCGTCATCATGGTCGCAATGCCGTTCAGTTTCATCGGGGCATTCCTGGCGCTGCGCCTGATCAATATCGACCTCGATATTACCGGAATGATCGGGTTAATCATGTTGCTCGGTCTGGTGGTGAAGAACTCGATCCTTCTGGTGGACTTCACGAATCGTTTGCGCCGCGCGGGTCTCGATAAACATGCCGCTCTCGAACTCGCCGGCGCCATCCGGCTTCGCCCGATCCTGATGACGACCCTGTCGCTGGTGGCCGGCGCGTTGCCGGTGGCAATAGGCATTCATCTGATCGGCACTGGCGAAGGTGGTGAGTTCCGCAAAGGGCTGGCGACGGTGCTGATCGGCGGGTTGATGACCTCGATGCTGTTGACGTTGCTGGTTGTGCCGACGGCGTATAGCTTGATGGAGTCGTTCACCGAACGTGCATCGAACTGGTTCCGCCGCCGCTTCGATCCGGAGGGGTGGGCGGAAGAGCAGGCGGCAAAAGAGATGGAACCGGCGCCGGTCAATGGCGGCGTCCCGGCAGTCGCGCTCACACTTGTGAATGGCGGGACGGTGAGTGTGCCGTTCAACCAGGTGCACGGCGAAGAACCCAATGGGCATCCGGCGGTTGACGCGCCGAAGAAGGCTGTGGAGTGACCGGGACGCGAGCCGGGAGATGATGTGGAATAAGTTAAGGGTTTCTGGTTTGCATAATCATATCGAGCCATGAACATCCAACCATTCAAGGAGAAACGAGCCGTGAAACGTGGTCGCCTGATCACAGGAGTGCTTACCGGATTAACCGCCGCAGCACTGGCAGCGTGCGGCGCACAACCAGCTGCTCCCGCACCGACTGTCAGCGCGCCAGCGGCATCTCAGCCGACGGTTGTCGTACCAACGCCGGTGCCGCTGCCGACCAGTCAGCCGATCCAGCTCGGCATCACCGGCATTGGCGAAGTCAAGAGCGCGCAGGATGCCAACCTGTCGTTCCAGGTACAGGGAACGGTAGCGGAGGTGTTCGTCAAAGAGGGCGATTTCGTCAAGAAAGGCGACCTGCTCGCCATTCTCGATACGCGCGCCTTTGACCAGCAACTCGAACAGGCGAAAGCGGCGCTCGCCAATGCGCTCGCGCAGGAAGCGGCGCTGACCGAAGACCCGCGCCAAGTTGACCTCAATGCTGCGCGTGCGGCGGTGGCGCAGGCGCAGGCGGCGCTCGAAGCGCTCCAGCGTGGACCGAAAGAGCAGGATATTCAGATGGCAGAGGCGGCGCTGGCAGCAGCTCAGGCCAACCTGCAAGCCACCCGTGATCGTCTGTCGTTTGCCAAGACCCAGGCAGAGATTCAGATGGAGCAGGCGGCTGCCGCGCTGACACAGGCGCAGGCGCGCTATGCGCAGGCGAAATACAACTGGGAGTATGCGCGCGATACGGGCAACGATCCGATCGTTCCCGAAGTCGCCGCGCCGAACGGACAGCGCGTCCCCAACAAATTGAGCGACGGCCAGCGCGAAAACTACTACGCTCAGTTCGTTCAGGCGGAAGCCGGATTGCGTCAGGCGGAAAAAGCGCTCGAACTGGCGGTCAAAGGCGCCGAGAGTGCGCGTCAGGCGGAAGTCACCGGCATTCAGGCAGCTGAAGCGCAGGTCGAACAGGCGCGCCTGACCCTCGAAAAATTGCGATTGCCACCCGACGCGGATCGTCTGGCGGCAGCCCGGGCGGCTTTGGCGCAGGCGCGCGCTCAGGAAGCGCGCATTATTCCCGATCCGCGTGAGTCACAGAAAGCAGCGGCGCGTGCTGGCGTCGAACAGGCACAGGCGGCGCTGACGCTGGCGCAGATCAACCGCGAACGCGCCGAACTGCGCGCGCCATTCGATGGCATTATCTCGATTGTCTCGATTGACCCCGGTGATCCGAGTGTAACCCAGGGGCTGCCGGCGATCCAGATCGTCGATGTCAGCAAACTGTACGTCGATGTTCAGATCAGCGATGTGGACATCAGTCGGGTGCGCGAGGATCAGCCGGCAAAAATCTCGATCAGCAGCATTCCCGACCGCGAGTACACCGGCAAGGTTGAGTATATCGCTCCAACCGCTACCGTGCAGGGACTCTCGCGCAGCTATCGCGTGCGCATTGCGCTGGACGACATCACCGGGTTGCGGGCAGGCATGAGCGCGCGGGTCGATATTCTGGAGTAGCGTTTCGGTCGATGCATCCTGTCAGAGGCGTTGCACCGCAACGCCTCTTTTGCGTTAAACTCTAACAAAACATTAGCGCGCGCGTGCCTCCCTTCTCGCTATCATGATGGAGCGGCGCGAGTCATTGTGAGCGCAGCGAAACGATCGTCTCGCGTAACGGCGGGTTGTTTCGGCGCTGGTGCGTCTCGCAATGATCGCAGACGCACGGTTTTCGGATACGCTTGTGGTGGATCACTCGTCACTGTTCTGAAAACACTGGAGCACATACTATGACCCCAGAAGCCGAAGCTGCCATGCACGCACCAACGGCGGTGCCGTTTCGCGCCGAGGTGCGTCAGTTGCTCAACATTCTGGCGCATTCGCTCTATACCGATCGCGAAATCTTCCTGCGCGAATTGATTTCGAATGCGTCTGATGCACTGCATCGCGTGCAGTTCGAGATGCTGACCAATCAGGATGTTCGCGATCCCGATGCCGATCTGGAGATTCGGATCAGTGTTGATAAGGACGCGAAAACAATCACGATCAGTGATACCGGCATTGGTATGACCCGTGAGGAACTGATCGAAAACCTGGGAACGATTGCGCACTCAGGTACGCGCGCCCTGATCGAGCAGCTCGAAGCGGCGCAGCGCTCGAATATCATCGGTCAGTTTGGTGTTGGGTTTTACTCCGCATTCGTGGTTGCCGATGAGGTGACGGTCATTTCGCGGTCGTACCGTCCCGATGCCGAGGCAGCGCTCTGGCGATCGCAGGGGGGCGAGAGTTTCGTCGTCGATGCGGCGGAACGTGAGCAGCGCGGCACGACAATTATCCTCAAGTTGAAAGAAGAAGCGCACGAATTTGCCGATGAGTGGCGACTGCGGCAGATCGTGCGCCGCCACTCGAATTATGTTGCTTTTCCGATCTATATCGGCAATGAGCGTGTGAATGAGTCGACCGCGCTCTGGCGTCAGCCGCCGCGCAACGTCGAAGCAGCGCAGTATCATGAGTTCTACCGCCAGATGACCTTTGATTATGATGACCCACTGCTGTCGGTCCACTTCTCGTCTGAAGCGCCGCTCGATCTGCATGCCATCCTGTTCGTGCCGGCGAAACGCGAGCGCGGCTTGATCGAACGACGGATGGAGGGGAAGATTCGTCTCTATTCACGTAAAGTGCTCATTCAGGAAGATGCGAAGGATGTTCTGCCGCCATACTTCCGCTTCGTCGAGGGTGTGGTCGACAGTGAGGATCTGCCGCTCAACGTCTCGCGCGAAGGCGTGCAGCGTGATGTCGGTCCGAATCGCGATCCGATCGTGCAACGCATCAAGAAGTCGCTGACCAACCGCTTGACGAAAGAACTGGTCGATCTGGCGGAAAAAGATGCAGAAAAGTACGCGACGTTCTGGCACGAGTTCAGCCCGTTCATCAAGGAAGGCATTGCAACCGATCCGCTGGCGCGCGACGACCTGCTGCCATTGCTGCGCTTCCACACGACGAAATCGGGCGATCAACTGGCGTCGCTCGCCGACTACAAAGGGCGCATGATCGAAGGACAGAACGAAATCTACTACGTTCTCGCCGCCGACCTGGAGAGCGCTCGGCGCAGCCCGCACCTCGATGCGCTGACGGATCGCGGGATCGAGGCGCTCCTGTTGTACGATGTGATGGACAGTTTCATGCTCAATGGGTTCCGCGAGTACCAGGGTTTGAAACTGCGCAATGTGGACGACCCGAACCTCTCGCTGCCAGGTGAAGCTCCGGCGCCGGAAGCTGCGATCAGTGATGAGCAATTCGCCAAGCTGGTGACAGTGTTCAAGGAGACGTTGGGGGAGCGTGTCACCACTGTGCGCGCCTCGAATGTGCTGCGCCACAACCCGCTGCGCCTGGTGTCGCCCGAGGATCAGCAGTACAACCGTGAAATGGCGCGTGTCCAGCGCATCCTGGACCGCGACTTCAAAGTGCCGCCGAAGATCGTCGAACTGAACCGCAGTCACCCGCTGATCGTTGATCTGGCGCGCCTGGCGGAGTCGGATGGCGATGCAGCGCTGGTGCGCAACCTGATCGAGCAGTTGTACGAGAATGCGCTGTTGCTCGAAGGGTTGCACCCCAATCCCGCCGATATGGTCGGGCGCATTCAGGCGCTGATGGAAGCGGCGGCGCGTCGGTAAGCGCTGCTCCTCACGGTGCAGCAGATTTGCTGATACCGGTCTCAGCGAACAGGTAGTGGTAGCGGCGTAGCAGTGCTACGCCGCTGTTTCTCGGGGTGCAGCAGATTTGCTGATGCTGGTCTCAGCGCGCCCTGCGGCAATCTGGCGTATCATCCCCGATCCTCTGGCAAGACTTCTCCGATGTACGCCTCGAATGGTGCAAGCGTCAGATGCATTGGGTTGTCTTCGGCGGCCGGTCGCACATGACTGGAGAAAATCGTCCGCAAAAGCGAGCCTTTTTCCGACGTAAAACTCGCTGTCACAGGTTCAGCCGTAAAGTTGAGCGCTACAAGGCAACGTTGTTCCGGTGTGGTGCGCAGAAACGCCAGGTAGCGTTCCTCGTCGGGGTGGAGCGGCGTATACTCTCCCGCCAGCAGCGCCGGGGTTGCCTGGCGTGCAGCGATCAGGCGGCGGTAGTAGTTGAGCAGCGAGTGAGGGTCGCCATCCTGATCGGCGACATTCACCCCATGCGCATAGTTCGGATTGACCGGCAGCCAGGTCGTCACGCCAGGCGGGCTGAAACCGGCATTTGGTGCATTCGCCCACTGGATCGGCGTTCGACAGCGGTCCCGGCTGATGCGTGCAGCCATCTTCATTGCTTCGTCTGGCGGGATACCATCGCCGACTGCTGCGTGATACAGGTTGACCGCCTGATTGTCGCGCAACTGGTCGAACCGTTCGAGCAGCAGATCGGTCATGCCGATCTCCTCGCCGTTGTACAGCACTGGCGTACCTTTCAGCGTCAACAGCATCGCCACGTGCAGGCGGGCAAGTGCTGCGTCGTTGACCCCGTCGCCATACGCAGTCCACACCCGGCCGACATCATGGTTCCCCAGTGTGTTGCAGGGCCACGCGCCCGGTGGCAACGCCGCCAGACGTTCCGTCTGGTTGGCGCGGATCCAGGCAGGCGTCAACCGATTGGTGCGCATGAGGGGAAAGTTGAACACCAGGTGCAATTCGTCGTCGCCGTTGCCGTAGTACGCAATATCGTCCCCTTCGCCAATCAGCACGCGATCGCCGGGATAACTGTTCATTAATGCGCGCAATTCTTTCATTAACTCGTGCAACCCGGGTTGCTGTACCTGGTGGCGGAACATCAGGGCGAACTGTTCCCAGAGTTCCTTCGTTTCCTCGGGCGGGCGATTTTCGCGC
>JBEPYG010000073.1:0-14453 GCA_041641515.1 Roseiflexus sp. | reverse complement strand
TTCGAGGTGCGGTGCGTGCCCCGCGCCCTCGATGATCCGGTGGGTCATCATTGGGCAACGTGCACACATGTCGCGGGCAATGGCGGTGAACTTCTCATCGAGTGCGCCGGTGATCGCCAGTGTTGGAACAGAAAGACGCGGTAGATCGTCCCAGAACGATGGCTGCGCACCGGTTCCCATGCTGCGCAAGCTGGCTGCCAGCTCTGCCGGGGTGTTGCGCAGGCGCTGTGCGCGCAGGCGCTGCCGCATATCTTCTGGCGCCTGCCGCTGACTCGCCCAGAGCGGCAGACGTTCCCACTCATCCACAAATGCTTCGATACCGTACTGCTCGATGCGTGTGGCGAGCGCTTCGTCCTGAGCGCGCCGCGCTGCCCGTTCTGCCTCGGTCGCCAGCCCTGGCGAGCCGCTCTCCAGGATCAGCGACCGTACCACATGCGGATGCAACAATGCAATGCCGAGCGCGAGTCGCGCTCCCATCGAGTACCCAAGCAGATGCGCCGGCGCCGCCTCCAGATTGTGCAGCAGGGCGGCAATGTCGCCGGCAACCAGCGGTAACGCGCCGCGCGCCGGGTCTGACGGCGCGGGCGTCCGCCCGTGTCCGGGCAGATCGAGACATATCACTCGAAAGTGTTGTGTAAAGTGCGGGACAATCGCATCCCAGGCTGCGCTGCTTCCTGTAAAGCCATGGAGCAACACCAGCGGATCGCCGATGCCGGCTTCGACGTAGTGACAGGTCATTCCAGGTGAAGTAATCATTACCCGAAATTGCGTCAAACGCGCTACAATAGAAGAACTACAAAACCAGTATGCGCCACCGCAATGGTGCGGCAGATGATCGGCGCCATTATGCTCCGCCTGCTTCGTATGGCGCTCTCCGCCGCCTGTTTCGGTGGTGCGCGGAGGCGCCTACAATGCGTATCAGGGTCAAAGAGTTTCCTCCGCTCTTTCGCAACCGCCGTGAAGCTGGAAGGTTGCTGGCGCAGCGGCTCGCAGCGTTGACCAACCATCCTGATCTGCTGGTGCTGGCACTGCCACGAGGTGGCGTGCCGATCGCGTATGAAGTGGCGCGCGCGCTCCACGCGCCGCTCGACATTATCCTTGTGCGCAAACTGGGTGTGCCCGGGCATGCCGAACTGGCAATGGGCGCGATCGCTGAAGGCGGCGTGCGTGTGCTGAACCATGCAGTCATCAGAGAACTCGATATCTCAAAGAGTATTATTGATCATATCACCTGTGAAGAGCAGCGAATCCTCGAGCAGCGCCGACGCCTCTATCGCGGGGAGCGACAACCGCCAGCGATCGAGGGGGCGCGCATCATTCTCATCGATGATGGACTGGCGACCGGCATGACCATGATGGCCGCTATCGAAGCTGTTCGGCGAAACGGACCGGCAGGGATCATCGTGGCAACGCCGGTTGCTGCGCCGGAAAGCGTTGCGGAGATTGAACCGCTGGTCGATGAGGTTGTGGCGCTGGCAACGCCTGAGTTTCTCTATGCGATCGGTATGTGGTACAGCGACTTCACGCCAACCAGCGATGAAGAAGTGTGTTCCCTGCTCGCCGAGGCGCTTCACGGCTATGCCTCGGAACCGTGTTCTGATACAGCGCTCGAACGTGGCGGCGATGAACGCGCCCCATAACGACCGTGCCTGATCATCACCCTGCCGTTATAGAGCTCAGGAGGATGGTATGAAGAATCTGCTCAAGGGAGTGTCCCACGAGGAGGTGCGAGAACTGATAACTCTGGATAAGACGCCCTGGGTTTCGTTGTTTCTGGCGCCCTATCCACCAGGTGAAACCATCCAGCGCGCAATTCAGCTCGAAAATCTGCTGCGCCGCAGCGAGGCGGAACTGGAGTCGAGCGGGTATGATCGCAATGAGATGCACGCCATGCTGACGCCAGTGTGGAGTCTGACCGACGCACGATTACTGGAGGAATATCAGGAAGCAGGGCTGGCATGCTATGTCGCGCCTGGCGAGTTTCACCTCCACCGCCTGCCGCATCGCGTCAGTGATGGCGTGATAACTGGCCGGCGACCCTACATCAAGCCATTACTCATACAACGCCCCGCGACTGACTCGTTCTATGTGCTGGCGCTGAGCAAGAGTCGTGTGCGATTGTTACACGCCACGCCGTCTGGCATCACCACCGTGCCGCTTCCCGATGCACCCGCTGGCATTGATGATCTGCCGCAGACCGATCCGATCGGGCGTCAGGCGCAGCGCCACATCGCTCCCTCGACGCGTGGCGGCGCCAGCGGCGCAATGTACCCCGGTCACGGCGGCAATGTCTACGACGAAAAAGCCGAGGTGCAACGCTACCTTCAGGCAGTCAGTAGCGCCGTCGAACGCGCCCTCAACCGGACGCGCGATCCGCTTGTGCTGGCGGGCGTTGATTACATGGTGTCGATCTATCGCTCGTTGAATGGCTATGCGCACGTTATCGACAGTCACATCAGCGGAAGTCCCGATCACATCAGCGATAACGTCCTGTGCGAGCATGGCGCAAATTTGCTAGCTGCGCACCTGAGTCGTCTTGCGACCGACGAACGTGACCGCTTTCAGGCGCTGTTGCAGCATACTCCACCGCGCGCCAGCACGAATCTGCGGTCGATCCTGCCAGCTGCGCATGCCGGGCGCGTAGCGCATCTGCTCGTCGCCAGCGATCAGCAGGTCTGGGGGCGCTACAACCCCGACGACGAAACGATCTCGCTCCACGAAGAGCCACTGCCAGGCGATGATGATCTGCTGGATATCGCAGCGCAGCAAACCCTGCTTCATGGCGGCGAAGCTGTCGCCGTGCCTGTAGCGGATATTCCCGGCAACAGTGGAGTTGCAGCGGTTTTTCGCTACTGAAAGTGATGGTCGCCTGCGCCGTAAGTGTTTACACCTGTGGAGGGTAAAAGGCAAGCTTGGGAGCAAGAGCGTCCCGCTATCGTCGTGCATCCGAAAGGATGCTCTCATTCCCAGAAGAAGCACGAACACCCGCTTGTACCGCTCAGGCATGGGCGGGAGGAATGAAGGCGCGCCGGGCATTCGTCCACCTCCGCCCACCTCACGGACATGGATCATTGGGACAGATCCGAAATCTGTCCCAAGAGCCCTTCTCATCTGCTTTTCATCTTTGACGCATCCTGCAAGGGTTTTGCCATTCCCTCTCCATTCCGTTTATGCGCGCTGCGGCGTAGACTCAAATCAACAACGAACAGCGGCATGATGCCGCTGCAGAAAGGAGAAGGCCATGAAACGCTTGATACTTATGCTCACCCTGGTGCTGGCGGTGACCGGCACGCTTGTTGCTGCCACACCAGCGAATGCAGCCGAACGACAGCGCTGCTTCCCGGAGACCGGCTACTGCATCTCCGGCGCCATCCTGCGCTACTGGGAACGCAACGGCGGTCTGCCGGTGTTCGGCTACCCGATCAGCGAACTGCGCATCGAGACGATTGAAAACTGGACTGGACCGGTGCAGTGGTTCGAGCGTGACCGCCTGGAAGACCATGGCTCGATTGGCGTGCTAGCCGGACGCCTCGGCGCACAGGTGCTCGACTGGCAGGGTCGCTCCTGGCAGTCGCTGCCACGCCCGACATCCATTCCGAAGGGATGCCAGTTCTTCCCGGAGACAGGGCACACGCTGTGCGGCAAGTTTCTGGACTACTGGCGGCGCAATGGCGGTCTGATGCGCTTCGGCTATCCGATCAGCGAACCGATGACCGAAACGCTGGCAAATGGCGATGAACTCTGGACCGGCACGGTGCAGTACTTTGAACGGCGGCGGATGGAGTACCATCCTGAATTTGTCGGAACCCGGTACGAAGTCCTGCTCGGCTTGCTAGGACGCGACATGTATACTGCTCTCAGCGACCGCTGCGCACCGCCGGCGCCGTACCTCGGACCAACGACGCGCGCCTACCCGGATATTCTCGGCTGTCCATCACCCTTCCCGAAACTGGCGGTTCCGGCGGCATCGCAGCGCTTCGAACGTGGCGCGATGTACTGGATTGCCAATCGTCCGGACACATACTCCTGGATGACAGGCAACATCTGGGTGGTATTCTACGACAACGCGCGTGGCTCCCTCGTCTGGCAGCTGCACCCGGACTACTGGCGTGAAGGGGAACCACAGAGCGGCGGGTTGACACCGCCTCCAGGTCTGTTCGAGCCGATCCGCGGCTTCGGCAAACTGTGGCGCGAGAATCCGACCATCCGTGAAACGCTTGGCTGGGCTATCGAACCAGAGCGTGCCGACACCGCAGTGGAGCAGTATTTCAGGGGCGGGGCGTTCGCTATCTACCGCATGAACAGCGACCGCGTCTACATCATGAAGCCGGATAATACGGCTGAGGATATTCAGCGTATTCGTTGAGCGATAGCACCGGCGTGTGGCGAAGCGGGCATTCCTTGTGGATGCCCGCTTCGTTGTTGGCAGACGGAGCGGCTTATACCATTTTTGATTGTTGATTGTGGAATACTACGCCTGGCGTTACAAAGTCTCAAACCGCATATGACAATGCAGCATTATCAACGATAATTGGCCTCCAAAGTACTATCGGCTATATCCACGTCAGCCGCCACTCCGCGCCCTTGACGATCCCACACTACCTGCGTACAATCGTTCGTGTCGGATCGCAAGGGCGCACACGCGCCATTTTGATAAAAGTATCGATACAAACGCTATGCGCCTGCTTCATCTGGCTGACCTGCACATCGGCATCGAAAACTATGGTCGCGTCGATCCGACCACTGGGTTGCACAGCCGTCTGCGCGATTACCTGGAGCGCCTTGATGAGGCAATCGAAGTCGGCATAGCCGAAGGCGTGGATGCGGTGCTGATCGCCGGCGATATTTACAAGAACCGCACCCCCAATCCGACGCAGCAGCGGGAGTTTGCGCGGCGTATCCATCGCCTGCGCGCCTGTGGTTTGCCGGTATTCATCCTGACCGGCAATCACGATGTGTCGCCAGCTGCCGGGCGCGCACACGCCGTCGAAATCTTTGATACGCTGGCGGTCGATGGCGTGACCATCGCCGACCGACCGCGCATCCACACGCTGCTCACGCGATCCGGTCCGCTCCAGATCATTGCGCTGCCCTGGGTGACACGTCACGCGCTGCTGACAAAAGAGGAATTGCGAATGGCATCGTTTCTGGAGATTGAAACGATGCTTATCGAGCGAGTGGAACGCTTTCTGCGACAGGCCGCCGATGATCTCGATCCGGCGTTGCCGGCGGTGCTGGCTGTCCATGGAACGATTGATGGCGCAACGTTTGGCGCGGAACGGCAGGTGCTGCTCGGACGCGACCTGGTGTATCCACGCAGTCTGATGGCGCTGCCGAATGTCGATTATGTGGCAATGGGTCATATCCACCGCCATCAGGCGCTGGGCGATCATCCGCCTATCGTCTATTCGGGCAGTATCGAACGGATCGATTTCGGCGAAGAAGATGAGGACAAGGGGTGCGTCATCGTTGATCTGGCAGCGAAGGGTGAGGCGCGCTGGCGTTTTCATAAACTGGCGGCGCGCCCGTTTATCACAATCGCGGTCGATGTTCGTGGCGTGAACGACCCAATGCAGCGGGTGTTGGCAGCTATCGAGCGACGCTCGTTGCACGGCGCAGTGGTGCGGATGAAGGTCGAAGCGCGTTCCGAACAGGCGGAACTGATTCAGACCGAGGGTGTCAGGCGCGCCCTCGACGAGGCTGGCGCACATAGCATCGCTGCCGTGGCAGTCGAGATCGAACGTAGCAGCCGTGTGCGATTGGGAAGCGGTGACGCCAGCATCCTCGACGGTTTGACCCCGCGCCGCGCGCTGGAGATGTACCTGCGCCAGAAGACTCCACCACTCACGGAAGAACGCATCGCCGCTCTTCTCGCCGCCGCCGATGAACTGCTGTCGGAGGATGTCCAGGGGCAAACAGACCTGTTGTCCTGAGTTGTTGCCCCTGCGACTGTTCCATCACCCCCGGATGTGTGGCGCTACCTCTTCCGCAAACTGGTAGAGTGGTGTGTGATCGTAGGCGACACGCGGGAAATAGGTGATAAAGTAGTCCACCCCCACATCCGCGAGCGCCTGCAGGCGTTCGACGACCTCTTCGCTCGTGCCGACGATGGCGTTCTGCTGCAGCTGATCGACACTCCACCCATAGGTCGCACGCACCTTCTCGGTAGCAACGGCAAGGTCGGCGCCGGGTTTGACCAGCACAATGTTGACGTTGCTCGATTTGATGATGTCGCTGTAGTTGCGTCCAACCGCTTCGCAGTGCTCGCGGAGAATCGCAAGTTTGCGGCTGACGGTTTCTGGTGAGCCGCCGATATTGCAGGCGTTGCCGTACTGCGCGACGAGTTTCAGGGTCACCTGTTCACCGCTGCCGCCAATCCAGAGCGAAGGATGCGGCTTCTGTACGCTGCGCGGCTCGTTGATTGGACCATTGATGCGGTAGTACTCGCCTTCGAACGTTGGTGTTGTTTCCGTCCACATTTTGACAATGATCTTCGTCGCTTCGCGAAAGGCGCGCATGCGATCGCGCGTCTCGGGGAAGCCGTAGCCGTAGGCGCGCCATTCGTGCTCGTACCAGCCAGCGCCGATGCCGCAGTAGAGACGACCGTGACTGAGCACATCGACGGTCGAGGCGATTTTTGCCAGCAGCGCCGGGTTGCGATACCCGATGCAGGTCACCATCTGCCCAATGTGGACACGTTGCGTGTCGCGCGCCAGCGCAGCTGTGATCGTCCAGCACTCAAAAACGGCTTCCTGTTCGATACGCGGTACGGTGTGAAAATGGTCGTAGACCCAGATCGAATCGTAGACCGGCAGTGCGTCGGCGGTCTTTGCAACTGCTGTCATTGCCTCGTATTTGGTGATCGGGTCGTCAATTTCGATCAGGTCGAGCCGCCAACCCTGCGGTACGAAGGTTCCGAAACGGATGGTCATCATGTCCTTCCTTTATTGACTTCAGACTCGCACGACTTATGCGCTCTTCATAAGCAGGCAACTGTTCACACATGTCGATAAGCGTTCAGAATAACATCCAGTATGTGAGCTGGTGAATACCTGAACGCCGTTGAGCCTGCAGCTGACGACCCGCCTTTGGGAGAAAGCGTTGGCGTACCCTTCGACAGGCTCAGAATAGCCATCAGAAGCGCTGGCTGAGCATACCGAAGCCAGCGCCCCGCAGGTGCGGTTTCAAGCGCGCGCGGAAGCTACTCGCCGCCGACCTCTTATGCTCGGAGGCATCTCCCGAATCTCCGATTACGAACCGTTCCTGCAGATGTGCAAGTGAACGTCTATGATAGCATATCATCTGGAGATCGGTGGAACTCCTGGCATCCCGACAACGTCTTGAGGTATAAGAGTGCCACACAGACAGGAGCAATGGTATGCCTCCGCTCTATCGCTGGTTTGCGTTGCTGATGGTGGTTGCGACGGCTCTCGCCGCGTGCGGCGGTCCGCGCCCACAGCCAACTCCAACGCCTGTAACCGTTCAACCAACCCCGGTCGCGCCGCGGCGCGATATTCCTCAGCCGCCAGCGCAGGCAGCGCCAATCCTGGTTGCACGTTCGCCTGCCCCCGGGCAGGCGCTCGATCCAGGCGAGCCTGTCGAACTGGTGTTCGATCGTCCGATGGATCGCTCCTCGGTAGCGGCAGCGCTGAGCGTCGTCGGAGTTACCGGTGCGCTGGAATGGCCCGATGCGCGCACGGTGCGTTTCGTTCCTGCAGCACCGCTCAGACGTGCCGCAGCCTATGAGGTCATGCTGCGTGAGACGGCAACAAGTGCTGATGGCGTGCCGCTGTCGGCGCCGGTACGCTTCCGCTTTGCGACGGCCGGTTTCCTTGAGGTTGGGCAGGTCATCCCGGCGGATGGCACAACCGATGTGCAACCAGATTCGACCATTACCGTATTCTTCAATCGCCCGGTTGTACCGCTTACTGCAGTTGAGACGCAGACCGGTCTGCCGCAGCCGTTGACATTCGATCCGCCGATCCCAGGCCGTGGGGAATGGCTGAATACGGCCATCTACACGTTCAAACCGGCAGCGCCGCTTGCCGGCGGGTCAACGTATACCGGACGCATCGCTGCCGGTTTGACCGACGTGACCGGGAATCCGCTGCAATCGGAGTATACCTGGCGCTTCACCGTCGCCCGTCCGCAGGTTGTCACGATTGAGCCTCTCGATGGCGCGACCCTTGTGCCGTTGCAACCGTCTATAACGCTGAGATTCAATGTGCCGGTCGATCCCGCCTCAGCACGCGCAGCGTTTCGTCTGCGCAGCTCCGATGGCGCCGACATCCCCGGTGATCTCCAGGTCACCGGTGAGACGCTGGTGTTCACTCCGTCGCAACGACTCGCGTTTGATACACGCTACACTGTTGAGGTAGCTGCCAGCCTGACCGGCGTTTCGGGCGGTCTCGGAATGGCGGATACCTTTCGCGCAACCTTTCAAACCGTTCCGCGGCTACGCATTCTCGAGACCGATCCGCCTGACGGGGAGACAAATGCGCAGCTCGGCGGGTTGACGATCCGGTTCAACGCGCCGGTCGATCCGGAAACGGTCATGCCGAATGTGGCGATCACACCGCAACCGACGCAGGTGTATACGTATTTCTCCGAGTACGACAATGTGTTCGTCATCAACTTCAATACGCGCCCTTCGACAGCATATACCGTAGCTATCGGTCCGGATATTGCCGATCCCTACGGGAACCGTACCGGTCAATCGCTGACAGTGCGCTTCCGTACTGCGCCGCTAGAGCCGCAGGTCTATCCGCTGACTCCTGGTTTTATCACGACATTCGACGCCGGCCGCGCACCACGACTTACACTGATGGCAACTAATGTCACCAGTGCATCACTGGCGCTCTACCGGCTGCCGGTCGAGTCCGTTCTGAAACGCGAGATCGTGGGCCCGGACGGGTCGCCCCCGTCCAGGGCGACGCTCGTGCGTCGCTGGCAGTCCCCGATCAGTGTGCCGCGCGACGAACCGACTCCGGTGCGCATCGATCTGGTCGAAGGGGGTGGTCGCCTCGATCCTGGGTTGTATCTCGTGCTGCTGGATCAACCATCTGCCAGTTTCCCCGAGGCGCGTCTGCTAGCTGTGTCGCCTCTGCACCTGACCCTCAAAGCGGCTGAACGGAATGCGCTGGTGTGGGCGAATGACCTGACGACCGGCGCACCGGTTCCTGGTCTGGCGCTGGAGTTGTTTGACGACCAGGGAACGTCGCTGGGGACGGTGACCACCGATGCGAATGGGGTGGCGAACGCGACGCTCAACCGTACTGACTACCGCGGGATGGTCGTAGTAGCGCGACAGCCGTTTGCGATCTTCGGCACCGATTGGGGCAGCGGCGTCAGTCCGTGGGATTTCGGGCTCCAGGCATCATACGATCTGCCGGAAGTAATCGCATATGTTTACACCGACCGACCAATCTACCGCCCCGGTCAGCGTGTGTGGTTCAAAGGCGTGGTGCGCGCAGATGACGATGTGCGCTATACGCTTATTCGGGGGGTGAACACAGCACAAGTCACCGTCTACGATGCTGCTGGCGAAGCAGTCTTCCAGCAGACGGTGAACCTGAACCAGAACGGCGCGTTCGATGGTGGGTTCACGCTGGCGGCGGGAGCGCCGACCGGCCAGTATGCCATCAGGCTGAATATTGACGGACACGGATTCCATTTTCCCTTCCAGGTTGCCGCCTACCGTCCACCCGAGATCGAGGTGACGGTGACACCGCGTGCTGCTGAAATCGTGCGTGGTGCATCGACCGAGGCAGTCGTGCGCGCCGGCTATTTCTTTGGCGCACCAGCAGCAGGTTTACCGGTCCGGTGGAATGTGCTGGCAGAGCCTTTCGCGCCTGCACCCGACTGGGCGGGCAGGTATACGTTTGGTGAACACGACGAGCTGTGGGTCTGTCGCTTCTGCTGGTGGCGTCCGGCGCCCCCGCCGCAAACGATCCTCTCCGGCAGCGCAACAACCGATGCGCAGGGACAGGCAATCATCAGCCTGCCCACAGAACTGCGCGATACGGAAGGGAATGTCATTACCCGCAGTGTGCGCCTGACAGTGGAAGCCACGGTCATGGGCCAGGACAATCAGGCGATCAGCGGGCGTGACACCATTATCGTGCACGCCAGCGAACTGTACGTCGGGCTGGCGCCGCGCACGTATGTCGGCAGTGCAGGCGCTGCACAGCAGATCGATCTGGTCACGATCGACACACGCGGCAATCGCCTGGCAAACCGCACCGTCGAGATCGAACTGGTGCGCGTCACCTGGGAGAACCAATTCATACAGGACGCCGACGGAGGCCGATGGGAGTCGCGCGAAGTGCGCGAGTCTGCCGGCACACAGACGGTCACGACCGGCGCGAATGGCGAAGCGGTTGTTTCGTTCACGCCCGACAAAGGCGGCGCCTATCTGGTGCTGGCGCGTGCACGCGATGCTGGCGGGCGCGAGGCGCGATCGTCGCTTTACGTCTGGGTGTATGGCGGCGATATTGCCTGGCCGCGCGAGAATGATGATCGTATCGACCTGATCGCCGACAAGAGCGACTATCGCCCCGGCGAGACGGCCACTATCCTCATTCCTTCACCGTTCACCGAAACACACTGGGCATTGCTGACCGTCGAGCGCGGCGGCGTCCTGAGCTACGAGGTGCGCCAGGTGAGCGGCGGCAGTCTGGTCTACCAGCTGCCGATCACAGACGATCACGCGCCGAATATCTTTGTCTCGGCAGTCTTGTTTGCGCCGCCTGGAAACAACGGAGCGCCCGCTGACTATAAAGTCGGCATCCTGCCATTGAGCGTTGTACCGATCACACAGACGCTGCGGGTCGAGGTGACCGCAGCTACGCCGCTCGCTGCCCCCGGTGATACGACAACCTTCGAGGTGCGGGTTGCCGATGCGAACGGAACGCCGGTGGCGGCGGAACTCTCGCTCGATCTCGTCGATAAAGCCGTGCTGTCACTGCAGCCGCGCACCCCGGACGCAATCGTGCAGGCATTCTATGGTCGCCGTCCACTCAGTGTGTTCACCGCTGCCGGACTGTCGGTGTCCGCCGAACGGTTCGAGCGGTTGCTGGACGAAGGACAGACGCAGAGCGGCGCACCTCCAGGTGCAGGTGCAGCGGCACCGGAGACAGCTATTCCAATGGTCGGTGCAGTTCCAGATCTGACTGCACCAGCAGCGATGCCTGCGCGCGCCGAAGAGTCTGCGCTTCTCCAGGGATTGACCATCCGCCAGGAGTTTGCCGATACCGCATTCTGGCAGGCAGTTGTGACTACTGATGCGTCCGGACGCGCAACCGTGCAGGTCACACTGCCCGACAATCTGACAACCTGGGTGATGCGCGGCGTGGCGCTCACCGCAGATACGCGCGTCGGCGAGGGAACCGGCGAACTGGTCAGCACAAAGCCATTGCTCGTTCGCCCGGTCACACCGCGCTTCTTCGTTGTCGGAGATGTGGTGGAACTGGCAGCTAGTGTCAGCAATCTCACAAATGCATCACTTGCGGCGGAGGTGACGCTCAGCGCAGATGGAGTGACGGTTGATTCGCCATTGACGCAGACGATTCAGATACCGGCGAATGGCGAAGCACAGGCAATCTGGCAGATCACCGTGCTTGATGTCGAGTCGGTCGATCTGGTGTTCAGCGCCGTCTCCGGGCAACTAAGCGATGCCGCGCGACCGCGAATCGCAAACGCGCCAGATGGGCGCATTCCCGTGTACCGCTACAGCGCGCCGGAAACGGTCGCGACCGGCGGGCAGATCGACAGTGCGGATGCGCGAGTCGAGGCAGTGGCGCTGCCGCCGAATGTCGACGCGCGCCTGGGAGAGCTGCGCATCCGGATCGACCCCTCGCTGGCGGCTGGCGTACTCGACGGTCTGCGCGCCCTGGAGGAATATCCCTACGACACGGTCGAGTCGACCGTCTCGCGGTTCGTGCCGAATGTTGTTGCGCTACGCACACTGCGCCAGCTGGGGGTGACGAACGCCGAACTAGAGGCGCGCCTACCAGCACAGGTCGCTGATGCGCTCGACCGGCTCTCCCTGTGGCAGAATGCCGATGGCGGATGGGGCTGGTTGTCGGACAGCGCAAGTAACCCGCACATCAGCGCATATGTTGTTTTCGGCATGCTACGGGCGCGCGAAGCAGGCTTTCCTGTGCGCGACGATGTGCTGACGCGCGGGTTGGAGTATCTCTCTACCCAGCTCGATGCCGACGCCGATGTGCGGACTGCACCGCAGGCAAACCGACAGGCGTGGCTGCTGTACGTCCTCGCTGATGGCGGGAGACCGGACAGCAGCAGGATGAACGCGCTCTACCAGAATCGCGAGCGTCTGGGAGTGTACGGCAAAGCGTTGCTGGCGCTGGCGCTCCATCGTGTCGATGCAGGCGACACACGATTGAAAACGCTTCTTTCGGATCTGAACAACGCGGCAATTGTCAGTGCAACCGGCATCCACTGGGAAGAAGCCGAGCACGACTACTGGGGGTTCAGCAGCGACACACGCAGTAGCGCGATCGTACTCCAGGCGCTGGTTCGTCTCGATCCGCAGAATCAGGTCATCCCTAACGCAGTGCGCTGGCTCATGGTCGCCCGCCGCGGCGACATCTGGCTCACAACCCAGGAGTCGGTGTGGGGATTGCTGGCGTTGACCGACTGGATGAGCAGAACTGCAGAACTCAACGGCGCATACGACTATGCCGTCTGGCTGAACGGCGACGAACGCATTGCCGGTCGCATCGACGCCACGAATGTCATGTCGCCGACAGTGGTGCGCGTGCCGACGACCGATCTGCCGACCGGCGCCACATCGCTGCTGGCAGTGGGGCGCAGTGAAGGACAGGGACGACTCTACTACACTGCACATCTGAACCTGGCGTTGCCGGCTGATCAGGTGAAGGCGCTCGACCGGGGCATTGCTGTAACACGGCGTTATGTGGCAGCCGATTGTACGGACGGTCCGCAGTGCCCTGCATTGACCAGCGCCAGAGCTGGTGATACGGTGCGAGTCGAACTCTCGATTGTGGCAGAGCGCGATCTGTACTACTTCCAGATGGAAGATTTCCTGCCTGCAGGCGGCGAGGCGATCGACCCGACCCTGGCGACTACCGCGATCGCCGCACAATCCCGCCCGATGCTGCAACCGGTGTTCGATGCGTCCATACCCTACCTGTGGTGGTGGCGCTGGCACTGGTACGACCGGGTTGATCTGCGCGACGAAAAAGTTGTGCTGTTCGCCAGTTACCTGCCGCGCGGTGCATACGTCTTCAGTTATACATTCCGCGCCGTGCAGCCTGGCGAATACCGCGTCATTCCGGCGATTGCGCAGGAGAGTTTCTTCCCCGAAGTGTTTGGTCGTTCGGACGGACAACGATTCATCATCACGCGCTAAGCATTCAAAAAAGCGGTATAATCAGGCTTCGTCCGAACATCGCACGCGGAGGTCGCAGACCTCCGCATTATCTTCGGTGGAGGTTCTATGGCTTCCCAACCTGTGCGCACAGTGATGATCGGCTGTGGCGGCATGGCGCGCTACCATCTGCGGCAAATGTATGAACTGCGCAGCAGCACACAGGTCGTCGCCGTGTGCGAACCATCGCAGTCCGCCTACGACGCTACTGCCGCGCTCTTCGAGCAGGCAGGCGTCGCACCGCCTCCCAATCAGCCAGACCTGGAAAAGTTGCTCGCCGAGTATCGCGGTAAACTCGATGCGGCATTCATCATCACGCCGCATGCGTACCATCACAACCAGGCGAAGGCGTGCATGGAAGCCGGCCTGGATGTGCTGCTCGAAAAACCGATGGTGATGAACGCCGATGAAGCGCATAGTCTGATCGAAACTCGTGATCGCACCGGGCGATTGCTGGTGGTTGCATTTCCAGGGAGTCTTTCGCCAAATGTGCGCACCGCCGTTGCGCTGCTGCGATCTGGCGCATTTGGACGTCTCCTGACGATCAGCGGCGTCGTCTGGCAGAACTGGGGACCGATGACCGTTGGGACATGGCGGCAGCAACCGGAGCTCTCCGGCGGCGGGTTTCTGTTCGATACCGGCGCGCACCTGCTCAACACAGTCGTCGATCTGGCGGGCGAGGATGTCACCGAAGTCGCCGCATACCTGGATGACCGGGGGCGTCCGGTCGAGACGCTGGGAGCAGTGATCGCGCGGCTGCGTTCCGGGGCGCTCATAACACTCCACGCCTGCGGCGAAGCCATTCCGTCGTGCCATTCAGATGTACGGATCTTCTGCGAGCGCGCCATTGTGTACACCGGCGTCTGGGGCGAGCGGCTCGAAGTGCAATATAACGGAGACAAACCGCCTGCATCCATTCCGGTCCCTGAGTCACGCGGCGTGTGGGAGCAATTCCTGGCAGTGCGCGCCGGGAAGCAGGAAAATCCCTGCCCGCCGGAAGTCGGCCTGCGCATGGCGCAGTTGTGGGATGCGATCAGAG
>JBEPYG010000072.1:0-14710 GCA_041641515.1 Roseiflexus sp. | reverse complement strand
GCGCCATCAGTCGGCTGACAGGGGGCGCCACCGTCGGGCAACCATCGACCAATATTTTGTGATGACTCATAGCGCGCATGTCTGCGGAGCGCGACCGATCGGTCGCCTTTCATCAGCACATCTGCGTCGATCTGTCGCACCTGTGGGCGTCCAGAAATGAGTCCCGTATGCGCCTGCTGCCGTCGAGCTGAAGCTCTCGGCGAGCAGGGCACAGCTCGCCTGCGCGGGTTCTAGGGAATGATTTACTGGAAAACCGTCGGTGGACGTTCGCGTCTCTGTCACGCCGACTCCGCGCGGCGGCGTACAATGGTATAATAATGTCGCCAATACGATGAGGTTGCGGGAGAATGTCTATGTCCGCTTTGCTCGCTCCGCGCAATGGCCTGCCGTCGAGCATCGAGCCGCCGACACCGGAGGAAAGTTTGAACGACGCACGGCAGCGCATGGCGCGCACCTTCCGCCGCGATGAGTTTGTCTGGATCATTACCGAGCGCTACGATGAGCATGCGGCCGCCTGGCTGATCGATGTGCTGCGCCAGGGGTCCGAGGGGCGCTGGATGCGCCAGCGCTATCGGTACGACGTGGCAGCCGGTGTGCTCTACTTCCTTGGCGAAAGTGCAGTCGACCGCCAGGCGTTTCGTGAACTGCGCCGCTCCTCCACGCCGTTCGACGTTCCGGCGTGGCAGGATCGCTGAACGGTCGATGCGCTCGAAATCTGAGACGATTGAATGACTTCGGTGCAGGACCCATCTGTGCAAACAAACGTTTCTCCTTTTGTGGTCGAAGATCTCTACCGCCTCGGCTGGCTCGAAGATCCGCAGGTCAGCCCGGATGGCCGCGAGGTGGCTTTTGTGCGGGTGACGATTGACCGTCCGGCAAATGCTAACCGTCGCGCGATCTGGATCGCGCCGACCGGTGGCGGTCTACCACGCCGCTTTACTTCCGGCATCCGTGATACGTCGCCGCGCTGGAGCCCCGATGGGCGCTGGCTGGCGTTCGTCAGCGCGCGCGGCGATGATCTGCCGCAACTCTATGTACTGCGACGCGATGGCGGCGAGGCGCGTCGCCTGACCTCGCTGCCGCAAGGGGTCAGCGATCCGGCATGGAGCCCCGATGGACGACGGATTGCGTTCCTGTCACGCCTGAATGCCGCCGAGCGCGAACGTGAAGACTCGGGCGCATCGGAACCTGAACCCGCTGATGAGTTTACGCACAAACAACGCGCCGAGCGCCGGAAGTACGAAGAACAGCGCCGTTTCGATCCGCGCGTGGTGCGACGCCTCCCCTATCGTGCCGGCGTCGAGTTCTTCGACGACCGCTATGCGCAGATCTATGTCGTCGAGGTGCCTGCCAGCGATGACGCACCGGCGCCCACGCCACGTCGTATCACCGATGCCGACCTCGATTTCGGCGCGCCGGTGTGGATGCCCGACGGTCAGGCGGTGCTGACGACCGCAACACGCGATCCAGAAGGGGACTCGCAATTCTTCTTCTTCGATGTGCTGCGTGTACCGGTTCCAGACGAAGGGCGCGCCGACCCACAGCGCCTCACTGCGCCCGGTTTCACCCACGTTGCGCCGCTGCCGTCGCCTGATGGGCGCTGGATTGCATGCCTGCGCCTGCAGGAGGGTCAACCGTTCGCCTCAGCAACGTCGCTGGTGGTGATGGACGCTTCCGGCGGCGAGCCGCGTGACCTGACGGCGGCGTCCGATCTCAACGTTGCCGCATACGACTGGCTGCCCGGAAGCGATGGGTTGCTGTGCCTCGCCGGGGATCACGGCGCGCAGCTGCTGTGGCGCGTCGCGCTGGACGGCAGCGGGTGCGAACGGCTTGCGCAGATGCCCGACGACCGGTTCATCACTGAATTCGATACCGGCGGGGATGGAACGGTCGCGTTTGTGGCAGGAGATGCCGCGAACCCCTGTGAGTTGTATGCCCGCACTGCGTCCGGCGTCGAGCACCGGTTGACCGCATTCAATGCGCCGCTGCTAGACGAACGGATCGTGGCGCCGTTCGAGGAACTGCGCTACACCGCACCTGATGGACAGGAAGTGCAGGGATGGGTCATCCATCCGCCGGCGTTTGATCCGGCGCACCCCGGCGGCTATCCCCTCGCAGTCTACATCCACGGCGGACCCCATCTGATGTGGGGTCCCGGCGTGCGCAGCATGTGGCACGAATGGCAAACCGCCGCTGCACGCGGGTATGTGGTCTTCTTCTGCAATCCACGCGGCTCCGACGGGTATGGCAACGCCTGGCGTCTGGCGACACAGGCGAACTGGGGGGTTGCCGATGCGCCTGACATTCACGCCGGGATCGACACGCTGATTGCGCGCGGGTACATCGATCCGCGTCGCGTGGCAGTCACCGGCGGCTCGTATGGCGGGTACATGACCGCCTGGCTGATCGCCCACAGTGACCGGTTCGCCTGCGCCGCCGCAGCGCGTGGCGTCTACAACCTGCTGACCCAGCACAGCACCAGCGATGCGCACGAACTGGTCGAACTGGTTTTCGAAGGCTTCCCGTGGGAAAACCACGACGTGCTCTGGCGGCATTCGCCGCTGGCGTATGCCCACCGGATCACCACGCCGCTGCTCATTCTGCATGCCGAGCGCGACTACCGGGTGCCGATCAGCGAGGCGGAGCAGTTGTTCACCGTCCTGCGGCGGCGGAAACAGATCGTCGAGTTTGTGCGCTACCCGCGCGAAGGGCACGAACTGACACGCACCGGCGAGCCGGATCATCGCGCCGATCATATGCGCCGCATTCTGGATTGGTTCGACCGGTTCTGCCGACCGCGCGCCGCCGACGATGCCTCATCTCGTGGGGAGTAGACCGATGACCGAGCATCATCAGACGTCCGACTCACATCCATGGGCGGAGTTGAGCGCACCGCAAACGCTGTCGCTGCTGCTCCACGAACTGTACGTCCCGGTCAGCGCCCTGGGCAGCCAGGTGAACCGGCTGGCGAACGAGACACTCGATGATGGCGAGCGCACCGAGATTATTGGTCACATGCGCGCGCGGATCGACGATCTGGGTCGCCTGGTGGTGCTGCTCAAGCGGTATCTCGATGATTATCCGGTTCAGGATTGAGGGTGATGCCGGTATGACGTCGTTCATAACCCGTCGAAAACTCCTGACCGAACGTCAGGAGGCGCTGCTCGAAGCGATTCGTGCTGCGCTCGAGGCGCTGCGTGCAGCATTGAAACGCTTCGGCGTCGATGTGGCGCCTGACGATGCGCGCATACTCAATGATGTGATCACCAACCTCGACGAACTCTTTCTGCTCGTCGTCGCCGGTGAGTACAATTCTGGCAAGTCGAGTTTCATCAATGCGCTGCTGGGGGCGCCGGTGGTCGCCGAGGGGGTGACTCCGACCACCGACCGGATCACGGTGCTGCGCTATGGTGACACGCCGGGCGAAAACATCAGCAGCGCACTGCTGGTCGAGCATCGCTTCCCCGCCGATGTATTGCGCCACATGGCAATCGTCGATACGCCTGGCACAAACGCGATCATCAAACGCCATGAAGAGTTGACGCGCGACTTCATTCCCCGTGCTGATCTCGTGCTGTTCGTGACATCCGCGAGCCAGCCGTTTTCGGCCAGCGAACGCGCCTTTCTCGAACTTATCCGCGATTGGGGCAAGAAAGTCGTGATCGTCGTCAACAAAGCCGACCTGCTCGACGATGCCGGACTGGCGGAAGTGGTCACCTTCGTGGGCACGCATGCCGAAGACTTGTTCGGCGTGCGACCCGAGATCTTCGCCATCTCGTCACGCCTGGCGCGTCAGGCGCGCGACAGCAATGACCAGGCGCTGTGGGATGCCAGCCGCTTTCCGGCAATCGAACAGTACATCAGCGACACCCTCGACGAAGAACAGCGCGTGCGCCTGAAACTACTCTCACCGCTCGGCGTAGCGCACCGGCTCGCAGAACGCTACCTGGTCGCCATCGAGGATCGGCTAATGTCGCTGCGCGACGATGTCGCCGCCATCGAGAACATTGAACGGCAACTCGCGCAGTTCCGCAGCGATCTCACCGACGATTTTCAGCGTCACCAGGCCGATATCGCCAACATCCTCAATGAATTTGAGTTGCGCGGTATGCAATTCTTCGATGACACCATCCGCGTCAGCAATCTGTTCAATCTGGCGCGCCGTCAGCAGGAGATCAGCGATGCATTTGCGCACGACATCGTCGCCGACGTGCCGCAGCAGATCGAAGCGCGCCTGCAGGGGCTGATCGACTGGATGGTGGAAAAAAACCTGCGCATGTGGCAGGGGGTCATCGATTATCTGCGCCGCGAACGGGCGGTGCAGCAGCGCAGCGGACTGATCGGCGAGATCGGCGGGACCTTCGAGTATAACCGGAATGCGCTGATCGAATCGGTTGCCCGCGAAGCAGAAAAGGTCGTTGCATCCTACGATCGTGAAGCGGAAGCGCAGGCGCTCACCGAAGAGGTGCGTGCTGCGATTGCCAGTTCGACGCTGGTCGGCGCAGGAGCGGTTGGCATTGGCACATTGCTGGTGCTGCTGCTGCATGGCGCACTGTTCGACGTGACCGGCGTGCTGGTCGCGGGGTTGCTGGCAATCGGCGGGCTGTACATCATCCCGAATAAGCGCCGCCAGATCAAACGCCAGTTCCACCAGCGCGTCGCCGATCTGCGCGAGACCCTCGCTGCCACGATGGAGCGCCAGTTCAACGCCGAACTCGACCGCATGATCACCCGCATCCGCGATGCTATCGACCCCTACACCCGCTTCGTCTACACCCAGCACGATCACCTGCTGACGATCCAGCGCGAACTGTCCGATGCTGAAGCGGAAATCAGTCGATTACAGGCGGAGGTGGAACGCTCTTGATCGAGGTGGCCTATGCAACCATCTGGCATTATTACGCTCACAACCGACTTTGGGCTGGCAGATAGTTATGTCGGCATCATGAAAGGGGTCATTTTGGGCATTGCACCCAGAGCGACCATCGTGGACATCACCCATCAGATCTCGCCGCAGGACATCCACCAGGCAGCCTATATCGTTCAGACCTTTGGCGCCTTTTTCCCGCCAGGGACTGTGCACGTCGTGGTAGTCGATCCAGGCGTGGGGAGCAAACGACGCCGGATCATTTTGACGACCCCCGTTTCCATATATGTTGCCCCGGACAACGGCGTGCTGACACATGTCTGGCGCGAGGCAACCGAACGGTGGGGCATGGAAACATGCGCCATCTACAACCTGACCGAGTCACGCTACTGGTTGCCGCATGTCAGCAGTACCTTCCATGGACGCGACGTTTTCGCGCCGGTGGCGGCGCATCTCAGCCTCGGCGTTCCACCGGCGGAGTTCGGCGAGCGGTGCGAAGACATCGTCGAAGCCATGCTCGAACAGCCGTCACGCGGACGACAGGGTGAACTCATCGGGCGCATCATCCACATCGACCATTTCGGCAACTGTATCACCAATATCACCCTTCAGCACTTGAAGGAAGCGGGTGTCAGCGAGCGCATGGTTGCCCAGTTGATCGGGCAGCGCATTGAAGGATTGTACCGGACGTATTCCGACGTGCCGGTTGGCGCGCTGGTTGCGCTGATCGGCAGCAGCGATCACCTGGAGATTGCTGTGCGTAACGGCAATGCAGCACAAACGCTGGGCGCCGGCATTGGCGACATCGTGCGCGTGTACCCGTTTACGCACGATACGCCGTAGCGCGCTGGCGAAAATTTGTTTTGCAATTGTGCGATTTTCTTGCAATATTCCCTTGACGCTCGATACGCAGATTGCTATAATGATCAACACCTGGAATACCAGGACCTCCTACCCGCCCCCTGAGATGTCTGGCTGTATCGGTGCAGCGACCAGCGGGTGTATAGATCTGCGGTGAACCGCATCTCTTCGTTGGGGCAGCGCACCATCTACCTTTGGAGTAAATGCACATTAGCAGAACCACAGATATCCGATCGGCAGTAACAGCACAAGCTGTTGCATCCGGTCCATTTTGCCGCAGGCATTCGCATGGGAGGCGAATGGCGGCAACAAACCAGGAGGACAATTCATGACAATCCAGAGCGGCGTTTCACTGCTGCAGCGGGTGGTTGAGCTCCAGGACCTGCAAAAGTTCCGCGAACTGAACTGGACCGGCTCCTTCGGCGATTATCTGGACATTGTCGCCCGCAACCCGAAGGTGACACGGAACGCGTTTCAGCGCATCTACGACATGATCATGTCGTATGGGTACGAGGAGTTCGTCGACGCCAAGAAGAAGCTGATCCGCTATCACTTCTTCAGCGACCCTTCGTTCGACATTGATGATGCGATCTTCGGGCTCGAAATTCCGCTCATGCGGCTGGTCAACTTTTTCAAAGCCGCAGCGCAGGGGTATGGCACCGAAAAGCGCGTGCTTCTGCTTCACGGTCCGGTTGGTTCATCCAAGTCTACGATTGTCCGACGGTTGAAGCGCGGGCTTGAGCACTACTCGAAAACCGAGGGAGGCGCGCTCTATACCTTCGACTGGTATATGGGCGTGATCGACTCCGAGAACTGGGACTGGCGGCAGGTGCCGGAGTCGGAATGGGAGAAGTGCCCGATGCACGAGGAGCCGTTGCGCCTCATTCCTGCGGAGTCGCGTGAGCGCTTCATCGAGGAGCTGACCGACGGGTACAATGGCGAGTACGCCATCCGCATCGTCGGCGATCTCTGCCCGTCGTGCCGCTTCAATTTCCGCGATCTCATGCTGCGCTACCACGGCGACTGGAGCCAGGTCATCCGCCACGTGCGGGTGCGGCGCCTCGTCTTCAGCGAGCAGGACCGGATCGGCATCGGGACGTTCCAGCCCAAGGACGAGAAGAACCAGGACTCAACCGAACTGACAGGCGATATCAACTATCGCAAAATTGCGATCTACGGGTCGGACTCCGATCCGCGCGCGTTCAACTTCGACGGCGAGTTCAATATCGCAAACCGCGGCATCATCGAGTTCATCGAGATGCTCAAACTGGATGTCGCCTTCCTCTACGACCTGCTGGGGGCGTCGCAGGAGCATAAGATCAAATCGAAGAAGTTCGCACAGACCGACATCGACGAGGTGATCATCGGGCACACCAACTCGCCGGAGTATCGTCGCCTCGAGAACAATGAGTTCATGGAGGCGCTCAAGGACCGCACAGTGCGCATCGATATTCCGTACATCACCCGCCTGCGTGATGAGATCAAGATCTACGAGCGCGATTTCAATAAGAAGCGGGTCAAGGTGCATATCGCACCACACACCCTCGAAGTGGCGGCGATGTGGGCCGTGTTGACGCGCCTGGATGAACCAAAGAAGCCCAACCTGACTCTGCTGCAGAAACTCAAACTCTACAATGGGCGCACCCTGCCCGGTTTCACCGAGGATAATATCAAGGAGCTGCGCAAGGAGTCGCCTGGCGAAGGCATGCAGGGCATCAGCCCGCGCTATATCCAGGATAAAATCTCGAATGCGCTGGTCAATTACCAGACGGACGGGTATATCAATCCGTTCATGGTGCTCAACGAACTCGAAAATGGACTGAAGAACCACGCACTCATCACCTCGGAGGAGGATCGCAAGCGCTACCGCGACCTGCTGTCGGTGGTGAAAGAGGAGTACACCGAGATCGTGAAGAACGAAGTGCAGCGCGCCATCAGCGCCGACGAAGAAGCGATCAAGCGTCTCTGCGCCAACTACATCGACAACATCAAGGCGTACACGCAGCGTGAGCGCGTGCGCAACAAGTTCACCGGCCAGTTCGAAGAGCCGGATGAGCGCCTGATGCGGTCGATCGAGGAGAAGATCGACATTCCCGAAAGCCGCAAGGACGACTTCCGCCGCGAGATCATGAACTACATCGGCGCCCTGGCGATCGAAGGCAAAACGTTTGACTACAAGACGAACGAGCGGCTGCACAAGGCGCTTGAACTCAAACTGTTCGAAGACCAGAAGGACTCGATCAAACTGACATCGCTCGTCTCGCGGGTCATCGACAAGGATACCCAGGAGAAGATCGATGTGGTCAAGGCGCGCCTGATCCGCGATTTCGGGTACAACGAACAGAGTGCGACCGACGTGCTCAACTACGTGGCCAGCATCTTTGCGCGCGGCGATATGAAGCATTGATCGGTATAAGAAGGTTGAGGCGCATTGCCGGCAGCGACGTTGCACTGCGACGTCGCCTCTGGCAGCGCCTCCAGACCCATAAAGGCGTACACTATGTCGATTCACCGCGCTGAGCGTGATTTGAACCGGTTCCGCCAGATTGTGCGCGGCAAGATCAAGAAGGACCTGCGCAAATATATGTCGCAGGGCGAAATGATCGGTCGTCAGGGGCGCAAGTATGTGTCGATCCCGCTGCCGCAGATCGACCTGCCGCAATTCCGCTACGGTACGCGCCAGGGTGGTGGCGTCGGGCAGGGCGATGGCAACGTCGGCGACCCGATCGGGCAGGGTGATGGGCAGTCGGGGCAGGGTGAGGCCGGCTCGGAACCGGGGCAGCATATCATCGAAGTCGATGTCACGATCGAGGAACTGGCGCAAATCCTCGGCGAAGAACTGCAACTGCCCAACATTCAGCCAAAGGGCAAAAAAAACATCATTTCGCAGAAAGACCGTTACTCCGGCATTCGCCGCGTCGGTCCGGATTCGCTGCGGCATTTCAAACGCACCTACCGCGAGGCGCTCAAACGCCAGATTTCGTCGGGCGAGTACAACCTCGCCGACCCGATTGTCGTGCCGATCCGCCAGGATATGCGCTACCGCTCCTGGAAGGAAACGCTTCAGCCCGAGTCGAATGCGGTCATCATCTACATGATGGATGTGAGCGGCTCGATGGGCGCCGAGCAGAAGGAACTGGTGCGCATCACGGCGTTCTGGATCGAAACCTGGCTGCGTTCGCAGTACAAGGCGATTGATATTCGCTATATCGTGCACGACGCTGCCGCTAAAGAGGTTGATCAGGAGACGTTCTATCACATCCGCGAAGGCGGCGGCACCAAGATCAGTTCGGCGTACAAGTTGTGCAACAAACTGATCGATGAGCGCTACCCGGCTGATGAGTGGAATATCTACCCGTTCCACTTCTCCGATGGCGACAACTGGGGTGGTGGCGATACGCGCGAGTGTATCGAACTGCTGCGCACCCAGCTGCTTCCCAAGGTCAACCAGTTCTGCTACGGTCAGGTGCGTTCACTCTACGGGTCCGGACGCTTCGCCCACGACCTCGAAGAGCACCTGGGTAAGCACGAGGCGCTGGTGATCTCGGAGATTGCCGATCGTGACGATGTCTACGATGCAATCAAGGATTTTCTTGGCAAGGGTCGGTAGCGCCCGCAATTGTTGATGAGCGACATATGAAGAGTACCCGTCTTCCCCGAGAGTTACAGGCTGCGTGGGAGGAGATCGAAGCCTATGCAAAGGAGTATGGACTCGATTTCTTCCCGATTATTTACGAAGTGCTCGATTATCGTACCCTCTACGAAACGGCGGCGCTTGGCGGATTTCCGATCCGCTACCCTCACTGGCGCTTCGGCATGGAGTACGACCAGCTCATGAAGGGCCATATCTGGCTCGGCTCGACGATCTATGAGATGGTGATCAATACCAACCCGTCGTATGCGTACCTGCTCGAAGGCAACGAGATGGTGACGCAAAAGATGGTGATGGCGCATGTTGCGGCACACGTCGATTTTTTCAAGAACAATATGTGGTTCGCACATACGAACCGCAAAATGCTCGACGAAATGGCGAACCACGCCGCGCGCGTGCAGCGTATGATCGATCGCTACGGGTATGAGCCGGTCGAGGAGTTCATCGATATCTGCCTCTCGCTTGAAAACCTGATCGACTATCACGCACCGTACATTAAGCGTCCCGAAGCGCAGACCCATCAGTCGGTCATGGCTGAGGACGAGCCGCCGGTGGTTGAGGGGTTGCCAGTCGAACGCAGTTACATGCGCGACTATATCAACCCGCCGGAGTTCATCGAGCAACAGCGGAAACGTCTCGAACAGGAACGCGCGCGGCAGAAGAAGTTCCCCGAGCATCCGCAGAAGGACGTGCTCCTCTTTTTGATGAATTATGCGCCGCTGGAACGCTGGCAGCACTCGATCCTCGAAATTGTGCGCGATGAGGCGTACTACTTCGCCCCTCAGGGCATGACGAAGATACTCAATGAAGGCTGGGCCTGCTGCCGGTACGATACGCTGGTGTTCACCGATCAGGGAGTGCTCCGCATCGGCGATATCGTCGCCCAACGCCAGACAGTGCGCGTGAGCGACGGCGACACCCCGCAGGCTGTCTACGATTGGGCAGCGTTCGAGAATTATGAGACGATCAGGGTGCGCACCAGGCGTGGGCTGGAACTCGAAGGCTCGATCAACCACCGCGTGATGCTGCCCGATGGCGCATGGCGCCGCCTCGATGAACTTCAGGTCGGCGACAGGGTCAGGATTGGCGGCGGTCAGAACCTGTGGGCGCAGCAGTATGTCGCTCTCGACTGGTCGCCGGTTCGCCAGCCAACACTCGCGCAGGTTGCCAACGAAGCGGATGTTGATGTTGAGACTATCACTCGCTACCGGAGCGGCATGCGCAGCATTCACGCTGCACCGCCGGCGCCGATCGTCGCATCACACGATGACGCCATCGCTGACTATGGCGTCATCGTGCAGCATGATGCTCCTGTTCAGGCTCCGAACGTCGTGGATGAGCGCCTGGCGGCGTTTTTGGGTTATCTGTGCAGCGACAGGCGTATTAGCAGTGCTGTCGAGCCCGTTATCGGGGTAATGGCCGTCGATGAGGATCAGGCGAATGCCTTTGCCGATCTTGTCCGTTCCCTGTTCGGTATCGAGGCGTGCTGGCACAGGGACGGGAAGCACTGGCGCGTATGCTTCTCGTCGCATGATGTCCAGGATTTCCTGGTCCATCTCGGTCTCGAAACCGGCGTCGCGGCGCGTGAAAAGAGCGTGCCCGATGTTATTCTGCGCTCGCCGAAGCCGGTCGTTGCGGCGTTCCTACGCGCCCTGTACGACTGCGATGGTCACGCGAGCGCGTCCGGCGTCATTCTGTCGACTGCCAGCGAGGAGAGCGGCAGAACTGTGCAGGTGCTGCTGCTCAACTTCGGCATCCTCGCCAGCCGCCGCGCCGATGCGAAAGGCGCCTGGCGCATCCACATCACCGGTCGCTCCGCTGCCGTCTTTTTCACCGCGATCGGGTTCGATCATGCGCGCAAGCAGGCCGCTTTAGCGCACTACATCGAAGATCGATACCGGTTCCGGCGTGAGGACTGGTCGGACGAGATCGTGGCGATCGAGCGGGGACGCGCTCACGTGTACGATATCTCGGTGCGCACAACACACCGCTACGCCGCGCAGGGGTTCATTAACCACAACAGCTATTGGCACTCCGAGATCATGACGAAGAAGGCGCTGCGCGACGATGAATTGATCGACTTCGCCGACCATCACTCCGGCGTGGTTGCGGTCCATCCCGGTCGCCTCAATCCGTACAAACTCGGGCTCGAACTGTTGCGCGATATCGAGTTTCGCTGGAATACCGGACGTTTCGGCAAGGAGTACGAGGAGTGTGAGGACCTGGCTGCCAAACTCAACTGGGATAAGCAGCTGGGGCTTGGGCGGCAGAAACTGTTTGAGATACGGCGTCTCTACAATGATGTCACCTTCATCGACGAGTTCCTGACGCCGGAGTTTGTGATGGAGCAGAAGCTCTTTACATCCCGCTACAATCGTGATACAGATATGTATGAGATCGCGTCGCGCGAGTTCAAGGAGATCAAGGAGAAGCTCCTGTTCCGCCTGACGAACTTCGGTCAGCCGTTCATCTATGTCGAAGACGGCAACTACAATAACCGCGGCGAACTCTATCTGCGCCATCGCTACGAGGGGGTAGAACTGAAGATGGACTATGCGCGCGATACGCTGCGCAACATTCAGCGCATCTGGACGCGCCCGGTGCATCTCGAAACGGTGGTGGACGAAAAACGGCGGTTGATTACGTTCGATGGACGCGATTTCTCGGAACGGAAGATGGATTAAGGTCTGCCGGGGAGGAATGACATGCTTGGAAAACAGACCGTCGATACGTTGAAGCGCCTTGCGAGCGAAGGTCTTCAGGCGGTGAGTGCGCTTTCCTGGACTGATGACGGTGCAAAGGTGATTGCAGTTCCTGCCGACGCCGCCGAGGCACGCATCGATCTTGCCGATCTTGATCGTTTCAGCGCAACACTGCGTGAACTCGCGGTGACGTGCCACACTGTGCCGGTGGTTTCTGATGTGCGCGCCTGGCTCAGTGACCACGCCGCTGCAGCAATCCAGGCGTTGAGTTTCCTCGAGGAGCCTCTAGCTGTCTGGGAACTCGAAGAGAGCGAAGGGATCGCTCAACTGCGCTCATCACCACCACACCGCGAGGACTCTCGTGTCGTCTACTGGGAAGTCATGCTGCACTGCGCTGATCAACCGTCCGCCACTATCGCCCGGTATCACTGGACGCCGGGAATGCCGGAGCGGGAGCGGATCGCATATCCGGCAACCTTTGCGCAGATCGGGCGGATAGCCGACGCGCTCGAACGTGCATTGACCTGCGAGGCGTAACGGGTGCCGTCTCCGGACGCACAGGTAACCCTGGCTCAGGCGCTTGCCTGGTCGGTCGAGGCGCTGCGAGATGTAAGCGATACACCGCGCCTGGATGCCGAAATCCTGCTGGCGCACGCATTGAGCTGGTCGCGGGTTCGTGTGCTTGCCAGTCTCCGGGAAACCATTCCCGACGAAACTCTTCAGACGTTTCGCGCGCTGGTACAGCGCCGCGCCGCACGCGAACCGGTCGCCTACCTGATCGGACGCAAAGAGTTCTATGGATTGGAATTCATCGTTGACCGACGCGTGCTCGTGCCGCGCCCCGAAACCGAAACGCTGGTCACTGCCGCGCTCGAATGGGCGCGGCAGCGTTTTGCACCCCACGACACCCTCTTGATCGCCGACATTGGAACCGGCAGCGGGTGTATTGCCGTCGCGCTGGCGGTGCATCTTCCCAATGCCCTGGTCTATGCCATCGACCTTTCGGCTGACGCGCTGGCGGTGGCGCGTCAAAACATCGAACTGCATAGCGTCGCCAGCCGTGTGACACTCCTGTGTGGCGATCTGCTGACGCCATTGCCGGAACCGGTCGATCTGCTGGTCAGCAATCCCCCATACACAGTGATCGATGACATCGACGCCGGCGTGCGGCTGCACGAACCACATCTGGCGCTCGATGGCGGCAACGACGGTCTTGCCGTCTACCGCCGCCTGCTAGCGGCATCGCCACAGGCATTGCGCCCCGACGGCGCGCTGCTGCTTGAGATCGGCGCAATGCAGGCGGAGGCGGTCACAGCTCTGGTGCGACAGGCATTCCCGACTGCTGCTGTGCGCGTATTGCCCGATCTGGCCGGACGGGATCGGGTGGTGGCGGTTACGCTCCCACCAACACCGTAGGGGCGCGCCGTGCCATGCTCCCACGCGCCGTGCCGTACCCCCACACGCTGTGCCACGCCCCCACGCGCCGTGCTTCGCCCACCATACACCGTCGCATGACAACGAGATGTCCCGTGTACGACAAAGGTACGTGTTCAGACATATCGTACCCCTGGTATTTGTGTGTCGGCAGGGCGGCGTCTCGTGGCACGTGCGACAGCCATCCCGCCACCGATGCTTGATCGCGGGAGACTCCCCCCGAACCCTTGATCGTGAACAGGCGCCTGCGCAGGCGCAACAGGCGCGAAAACGTGAGACTCATAAGCGTAGTCTTTGTGGACGTCGCGCCTTTGTGGTGCGATCAATCAAGCGATGTCTCGTCGTCGTAGGAAGAACACGCCGTGCCGCGTCCTTCTACCCGTTGGGGAGCGCCAACCAACACGCGGGCGGCGCCGATCCGGTGTTTGTGGCGGTGTCGGCGCCGCCCACCCGGTCATTCCCAACCTGTGAACAAACAGCGCGACCTAATGATGTTCTGCAGTTGCCTTGCCATGATGCCCGTGCCCATGGCCGCCAGCTTCCTGGCGACGCAGCAGCGGCAGGCGATAATCGTTCGGCGCCAGCAAGGGCGCACGCTGCAGGTTCCAGGCAAACACCCCCAGCCACAACCCACCAATGGCAATAAGCGCCACCAGATCGAGCCAGTGGATGTGGAAGCCATCTGGATGGAATGCAGGCATAATCTTCCAGAAATACCAGACAATTTCGATGGCGAACATATACACCGATATAGCCACCAGGTTCGACAGTCGCCGTTTGGCGAAGCGTCCTAACAGCAGCATAAACGGCAGCAGGAAGTGCCCAAAGATCATCGCAATCCCCAGGATCTCCCATCCGCCCATCGAGCGATGCCCATGCCACGGCGTCAATTCCGGCACATTTCCCGACCAGATGATCAAGTATTCAGAGAAATTGACATACGCCCAGACTGCCACAAACGCAAACAGAAACTTGCCCAGATCGTGCAGCCGGTCGGTGGGAATGCCAAACGGCAGCAGATTGCGCGCCTTGAGCGCCGCCAGCGCAATGATGCCGCCGCCGAAGGTCAGGATCAGCATACTGGCGATGTAGGTCACCGGATACATCGAGGAGAACCATTCCGGCTCCAGCGACATCCCCCAGTCGGTAGCAGCGAACGTCCATGCCAGCACAAGCACGACGATGCCGGGGCCG
>JBEPYG010000071.1:0-14836 GCA_041641515.1 Roseiflexus sp. | reverse complement strand
TTAACGGTTGTCGAGCCGTGTCCGGCAAGCAGCACAAGGCGGGCAAAGTTGTCCGTCAGCGACATCGCCTTGAGTGCGCCTTCGGCAACATCCACCCGCTGCTCAAGCGGTATGCCGGTCGGGCGTCCGTCGATGATGCGCGGTTCAAGCGCAGGCGCTACTCGCTCGCGGGTATGCGCATCCAGTCCGAATGTCGCCGGGTGCGGTACAGGACGGGTGATCCCCAGTGTATCCAGGATCAGTTTCCGCACATATGCCAGCCCGACCGGACCGACAAACCCGAAGCAGGAGATTGGTCCGAACTTGAACATCCGCCACGCTTTGGCAACGCGCTGGTTCATTGTGCGTTTCTCGATGATTGCGGGCATTTCCGTCTCAGACGCGCCGCGAACCGACTCGGCAATCACAAACTGCGGCGTCAGCAAGACCGGGCACTGCGCGCCGCCGTGGGTTTCTGCCAGCGGCACATACTCGATCGCGAAACCAAAGAAACCCGCAAAACCGATCGTCTCAACATTGTCGGCGACGGTCTCAAAGGCGCGCCGGAAGATCTCCGAACGCACATCAATGCAGAATGCCGCCTGCACTCGTTTGCGCGTTGTGGCGGCAGCTGGCGTCTGTGCGCCGAGGCGGGCGAACAACTGGCGCTGATAAGATCGCTCAAACGCCCGCTGGAGCAGAATATCGCCGGCAATTGTGCGTCGAGTCGCTGCGTCAAGCTGATCATTGACCAGTTCGCCTATGCGCACCCGCCATGCGTCAGCTGCCCCCTCGCGCGCGAAACTATTCAGCAACGCTACTTCCCAGACCAGCCGGATCGCCAGCAGATCGGTCAGTGTGTGGTCTTCGCCGCCGTAAAGTTCGGCTTCCCAGCGCAGGTAACGGGCATAACTGGCCCAGCCATGCATGGTCAGCAGGAGCCGGTGAAGGTACGCCTCGATCCCGTCAGCAGGGACGTTCAACCGCTCCAGCGCAGCGACAATCGTTCCCATCGCGGTGTCGGGAAGTTCGCGCAGCGCCCGGCGAAAACCATGCGCGCCGCGGATCTGTGGCGTGCGATCATGCGCCGCCTCGGCGCGCCACGCGGCATATGCCGGCAGATCGGCCCATGGCGATCGCCAGTACGATTGACCCAGATCAAAGTATGCGCCTGCCCACGCCGAGATCGAGTCGGTCACGATGTCAGCCCAGTTGACGCCCGTCAGCTCACGCGCAACATCAGCGACGGTGGGCAGCGTTGGGAGTGCCGGTTCCGGTTCATCACTCAGTGCAAACGCCTTGAGCGCTGCGACGCTTGCAGGAGCGTTGGGAAGCGAAAATCCCTCGGTCAACGCTGCTTCAAGATCCGTATCGGTGATGCGCCCGTTCCGAATGGCCTGAGCATAGAAGGCGCGCGGCGCTGTCATACGAGCGCCTGCCCGACGCGCCAGGATGTGGGCGGCAGACTCGAAGGAGTGCTCAAGCAGTCCCAGGTACGGATTGACCGCCACAAAATTGCGCAAGGGCCATAGTGGCGCAATACGTTGTTCGGCACGCTTTACTGCTGCTGTGACCATATCAACAGTGACGACATGCGTCACCACATGCGTCGGCGCCACCACCATCGGTGCAAGTCGGGTCTGAGTGTCAGCCAGATGCAGAGCCATTGGTTTTTCCTCCAATAGTAGAGATGAACGGGTCAGCGAGCTAGCCGGAAGGTGTCGATAAACCGATCAAAGAGCGTATTGGCATACAGACCATTCTTGAGATGAACATAGAGCGCCTGCCATGCAGGACGGCTCACCAGCGCCGGCAGAAAAGCGCTGAACGCCATCACGATGCCAAAAGTGGCAACCGTCAGCACGACTGCGACCATTGTTTGTGCATTGAGGGGCGGATAGACGGCGACTGCACCGCCGAGCAACGCTTCCGCCGTTACCTCCAGGGCAAAAAAGGCAGCTGTCACCAGCGTGGCCATCAGCATCGTGCGTCCGATCACCTGGATGGGCGCCTTGCCGCTATTGCCCTTCACCAGCAGATATGCGACGGCAATCATAAAGATCGTGATCATCGCGGTTTCACCCGGTCGTTTGGTGATATCAATACCCAGCGCAGTTGCAACGCCCACAAAGACCGCCACCGAAACCGCCATGTTTACCAGGAGACCAAGCGGGTGCGGCACGGTATCCAGTTTCTGCGCGCCGGTGTTCCGCACGTACTCAATGATGCTGCCCGACGACAAAAAGGCGTGCGCCTTATAGCAGGAATGGGCGATAAGGTGCATAATCGCGACCGTATGCGCGCCAAACCCGCACAGCATCAACATAAAACCCATGTGCGCCATGCTCGAATAGGCCAGCGAGACCTTGACGCTAGTCTGCGTGATCATCGCAGACGAAGCGAAGATCGCAGTAAAACCGCCAAGCGCGATCAACAGGATTAGCGCCGGGGTCGACAGAAATACCAGTTCGCCGAATCGCACCACCAGAAAGATGCCTGCGTTGAGCAGACCGGCATGCAGCAGCGCCGATACCGGCGTTGGCGTTTCCATCACCTCGAGCAGCCAGCCGTGGAAGGGGAACATGGCCGATTTCAGCGCAGCGACGATAACGATCAGGATTGCCGCGATCGCAGCATTGACGGGAATGTCGCCACTCGCAAGCGCAGCTGCAGCTGCCTCACGGATCATGCCGAGATCGGTCGTGCCGAAGGTCTGCGCAATCAACACGGCAGCGACGATCAGCCCCGCATCGCCTAGACGAGCGACGATGAACTTTTTGCGGGCAGCCCGGATCGCGCGTGAACGCTCAGGGTAGAACACCAGGAGTTCATGCAACGCGAGGCTCATGCCGATCCACGCCAGCGTCAACTGCCAGAGATTGCCGGCCAACACCATCAACAGAACAGCGCTGATGGTCAGGTAAAGATGGATAAAAAAGAGTTTCTGGCGCGGGTCGCCATCGAGATAGTTGCGGCTGAACTGGATCAGCAACAGACCCAGCAACGTCACCAGCCACGACATCATGACGCTCAAAGCGTCGAGGCGCAGTGCAATGCCGATGTCGTCAATGCCGATGAGCGGACTCACCATCGGACCAGAGGTGAGCGTCACAACCCCGAGAGCGAGCATCAACGCGAATGAACCTGCACTGACAGCGCGCCCGATCTGGAATGTCAGATTCACCGACCGGACCAGGTTGAGCGAGGCCATCAGCGCCACAACTGCCAGAGACAGCGGCGCCAGATACCCGATGAGTGCCAGATTGCCAGCCACGAGGATCTCCATAACCATCGTCCCTCCTTACCGTTTATGACCTTTTCCGATAAAAAGATATCGAAAAATATCTTCAAAGTCAATATAAAGATATCACGATATCCGAAAAACTCTTTCTTTGACGGATGTTCCCGGTCATATGGAGGGGAGGCGCAGAGCAGCAACTTTTTTCACCATGCTGTCGCATATGCAGCACACATCGTTGCCGTGCATACCACTCGAAGGGACTGCGTTCGCATAGTGACAATCCGATTGCTCCCTCGTATAATGAGGCGTGATACGCACGCACGGTATGTTGCGTCGGAGGACGCTATGTCGGAACGCAAGCGTCAGAGCCTGCCATCGTTACCGCAACATCGTTACCGCAAGGAGGACAAGGCATGAATGTTGCAGGGCGGACCATTGCCATTGTGTTTGTGCTGCTGATCATCGTCGGACTGGGAGCGGCAACCGCGCGCTTCGTGCAGGTTGATGAAGGACAACGTGGTATCATCGTGACCAGTGGCGCCGTTGAGGGGATTCAGGAGCCGGGCATCTTCTTTCGCCCCTTCGCGCCGCTGACGCGCGTCGAGATTGTGAATGTGCGTCGCCAGACGCTCCAGATCTCGCAGAATGTCGCCAGCAGCGATAAGCAACTCTACGATATCGATATTCAAATCGACTACAGTCGCAAGACAGACCCCGAGTCGCTCCGGCAGATGTATGCGCGGCTCGGACCGAATGACGACCTATTGCGCCTGCAACTCGATGGGTTCGCTTCCGATGCATTGAAAAGCGCCAGTACTCAGTTCTCGCTCGACCAGGCGCTCTCGGATCGTGGCGGGTTTGCTCAGCGCATTCGTTCCAATCTGACGTCGTCTCCAGGACCCGGGCAGCAAAGTCCAGCCGATCAACTCTTCGTCGTCATCGAAGCGGTGAAGGTGCTCGATATCAAAGTGAGCGATGATTACGCCCGTCTTCTCTCTGAAAAAGCGAACCTGGAAGTGAAGATCGAAACCGAGGAGCGCCGTCGCCAGCAGATCGAAGCGGAACAGGCAAACAATCTGTTCCAGGCAGAGCAGGAAGCGCGTGTTGCGTTGACGCGCGAGAAGGGGCAGACCGCAGCTGCACTCGAGGCGGCAAACCGTGAGGCGCAGGTACGCGCGATTCAGGGGCGCTACTGGCGCGAGAATCCCGAATTGTTCGAACTGCGCATCCGCGAGTTGATGGTCGAAATGTTGAAGAGCGGCAATATCTGGTTCATCGATCCGAACACGAATATCACCCTGCTGCTGAACCAGATGGCAACCGGCACAACGGTCGTGCCCAACCCGTCATCGGGGCAGCGGACATCCGTGCAACCAACACAACCGGCAACGCCGGAGCAGCCGCCTTCTGCTCCAACATCGCCGTAACTGCACTATCTGGCGGTTGTCCCGGTGTCTCTGATATGTCCGGCTGGCAGTTAATGAACGTTCAAAATGAACTCCGTCAAGCGCCCTCCGGCACAGAACCCCTGCGGGGCACGGCAGCGTCGTGCCCCAACCAAACCTGCCGACGAGAACCGATGATGCCGCCGCAACAACTGATGACGTTGCTCGTACCCTTGTTGTTCCCAACCAAACCTGCCGACGAGAACCGATGATGCCGCCGCCCTCCGACACAGAACCCCCGCGGGGCACGGCAGCGCCGTGCCCCAACAAATCAACCATCCGCAATGGTCTCAGTGATCCAGATGGTAGGGCACACTGGTGACGACCTTGCCGCGGCTGAAAAAGAGCGCTGTCTTGAGTTGCAGCCCGGTCTGATTGTGGAGCATATGCTGCCACCATTTCGATGGCACGAACTCCGGCAGAATGATCGTCAGCACATCATCATCGTACTGCGCTTCGACTTCGTCGATGTACGCGAGCAGCGGCTGCATCAGTGAACGATACGGCGAAGGCAAAATAACCAGCGGTACGCCGCATCCCCATTCGTTCCACTTGCGCCTGATCTTTTCCGTATTCTCCGCATCGAGATCGACATACACTGCCGTCACATTATCCGGCGCGATCGACAGCGCGTATTGCAAGGCAGGGATCACGCCGCGGTGCACGCCGCTGACCAGCACCAGCGCTGTATGACGCCGCACTGGCGAAGGGCGTGGTGCGCCTTCCAGCGACAACTGCTCGGCGACAGCTTCATAGTGCTTGTGGATAGTCAGCAGCACGACAACCATCATCGGAATGAGCAGCAGCACTGCCCACGCGCCTTCGCGGAACTTCGTGATCGCCAGCACCAGCATCACGACGCCGGTCATCAGTGCGCCGAAACCATTGATCATGGCGCTGCGCCGCCAGCCTGGCGTCTTTGTGCGGTGCCAGTGCCGGACCATACCGGTCTGGGAAATGGTAAACGATATGAAAACCCCCACGGCATAGAGCGGCAACAACGCCTGTTCGCGCGCATTGAACGCAATGACCAGCAACGATGCAATCACTCCCAGAACGATGATGCCGTTCGAGAACACCAGCCGGTCGCCGCGCTGAGTGAACTGGCGTGGAAAGTAGCGATCACGGGCGATGAAGTACGCCAGTCGTGGGAAGTCGGCGAATGCTGTGTTCGACGCCAGCACCAGGATTGCCATCGTCGCGATTTGCAGCAGAAAATAGAACGGCGATCCTGCGCCGAAGATCGCACGCGCAAGTTGCGAATTCGCCGTTTCCGGCTCGCTGCTGCCGTCGGGAATAATGTGATAGGCATTCGCCAGTATGGTGATGCCGAGGAACATGGTGACAAGCAGCGCAGCCATGATTGCCAGCGTCAGTGCTGCATTGCGCGCCTCTGGCTTCTTGAAGGCAGGCACACCGTCGGCAATAGCTTCGATGCCGGTCAATGCTGTACATCCTGCCGCAAATGCACGCAGAATGAGGAACAGTGAGAGCGCGCCTGTTTCGGCAGGCAGATGAGAACTGTGCGGCAGTGGCGCAGGCGTCACATTGCCCGTGACAATGTTGAGCAGTCCGGTTCCAATCAGGAGAAACATACTGGCGACAAAGGTGTAGGTCGGAATGGCAAACATTGCCCCCGACTCCTTGATCCCCCGCAGGTTCGCCAGACTGACCAGACCGATCAGCCCGACCGCCAGTTCGACACGATACGGTTCCAGTGCGGGCCAGGCGGAGGTGATAGCTGCCACGCCAGCAGACATACTGACTGCAACGGTCAGGATGTAGTCGATCAATAATGCTGATGCTGCCGTCAGTGATGGGATCGTCCCCAGGTTCTCACGTGCAACGATATAGGTGCCGCCACCCTGCGGGTAGGCTTTGATTGTCTGGCTGTAGGAAAAGGCCACGGTCATTAATAAAACGGCGATGCCGAGCGCCAGCGGGGTGGCAAGCCAGAGCGCTGCCGCGCCGGCCACGGAAAGCACGATCAGGATCGCTTCGGTGGCATATGCCGTCGATGAGAGCGCATCGGAAGAGAAGACGGCCAGCGCCAGGCGCTTGGGCAATCGTTCATGGACTAACTGGTCGTTGGCGAGTGGTCGGCCAACAACCAGGCGCTTGAGTTCGGCGATCATCATACGTTCTCTTATGTGCGTATCGGTTGCCGCGTTCTGCAGAGCAATGGTTGCTGAAAAAAAAAGGTCCGCGCTGCGGGGATCATCGTCGCTGATCACCACGCGCCGACCGCGCTGTTGACTTTCTGGTGTCTGCTCAGGTGTGTGAGTGTTGCCAGGCGCATACGTTGACGGAAGACGCCTGAACAGTATTCCGGGGTTCGTTTCCCCTCGCGTTCGCTATCATATCACGCGGTTCAACGAGCCGCAAGGAAAGAATGCGTTGCGCGGAGTGATGGTATCGCTACTCTTCGAGCGCGTCCGCCAGCACTTCGGCAAGATGGCGGGCGCGCCGTCCTGTGCCGTCGGCAATCTGCTGGCGACAACTGGTTCCCATCGCCACGATCTCGGCGTCGGCCGGCAGTGCGCGCACCGCCGGGAAGAGCGCCCGATCGCCGATCTTGTACGAAATGGCGTAGTGTTCCGCTTCATACCCGAAGGAACCCGCCATGCCGCAACATCCGCTATCGACTTCGCGCACGTCGGCAGTGGGGATCATGCGGAGCAGCGTCAGTGCATGGGTGCTACCGATCAGCGCCTTCTGGTGGCAGTGACCATGGAACAGATACCGGCGCGGCGCCTGATCGCGAAAACGCAGCGTGGCGCGACCGGCACGCACCTCGCGCGCCAGAAACTCGTCGAACAGGAACGACATCTGCGCCAGTGTTGCGGTGCGCGGGTCATCAAGCAGGTCAGGGTACTCGTCGCGGAAGGTCAGGATACAACTCGGCTCGAGACCGATGATCGGGATGCCCGCCGCCGCATACGGTCCCAGCGCGTCGAGCTGGCGCTGTGCAAGCGCTTTGACTTCTTTCAAAAACCCCTTCGAGATCTGGGGGCGACCGCAGCAGACACGGCGCGTCGGCAGGAGCACCCGGTATCCGGCAGCTTCCAGCACGCGCACGGCGGCCCTGGCAATGTGTGGATCGTTGTAGTCGGCAAACGTGTCGGGGAAGAGAACAACTGAAGGACGGTCGGCATCGACCGGCGGCTGGCGGCTGGCAAACCAGCGATGAAATGGCTGCGACGCGAATGGCGGCAGGCTGCGGTGACGACTGACGCCGATCAGACGTTCCTGAAGCACGGGAAGAAAGGGCAACGCCAGCACACGGTTTACCAGCGGCGCAAGACAACTGCCGGTTTCATTGATTGCCCGAATGCTGCCGAACAAACGTGACCGGAGCGGGATGCCATGCTGCTCGTAGTAGAGCGACAGCCATTCCGATTTGAGGCGCGTCATATTGACCCGTGACGGGCACTCGCCGGTGCATCCCTTGCATTCCAGGCAGAGGTCCATCACCTCTTTCATGCGTGTGCTGGTGAGCGCATCGAGCGGCAGCGCGCCGGAAAACACCATGCGCAGCGCATTCGCGCGACCACGGGTCGAATGTTCCTCATCGCGCGTCACCATGTAACTCGGGCACATGGTGCCGCCGGAGAGTTTGCGACACAATCCGTTCCCGTTGCACAATTCGACCGCGCCAACGATGCCGCCGGTGTCGCTGAACCGGAAGTGGGTATGCAACCGGACTGGATGGTAGTGCGCTCCATAGCGCAGATGTCGATCCATTGGCGGCGCATCAACGATCTTGCCCGGGTTGAAGATGTCGTAGGGGTCGAAGGTGTGTTTGATCTCACGAAACGCTTTGTACAGCGTTTCGCCGAACAACTCCCGGTTGAACTCAGCGCGCAGCATGCCGTCGCCATGTTCGCCGGAGAGCGCGCCGCCGAATTCGAGCACCAGGTCTTTGATCTGTTCCGCAATCGCGCGCATGGTGCGCACATCATCGGCTTTCTTCAGGTTGAGCAGTGGACGGGCATGAATGACGCCAACGCTGGCATGCCCATAAAAAGCGACTCGCACGCCGTGTGCGTGGCAGATGTCGCGGAAGCGGCGCAGATAGGTGTTGAGTTTCTCGGGAGGAACGGCAGAGTCCTCGACAAACGTCTCCGGCTTCAGGTCGGGCGAGAGGGACTGGAGCAACGGAAGACCCGCCTTGCGCACGGCGAGCACGGCGCTCTTCTGGCGGGCATCGATCACCGGCGTCACGGTGCAGTTGATGTGATGCTGATTGCGCAGATGCTGTTCCAGATGCACCAACCGGTCCTGCACCTCCTCCTGCGACTCGCCGAAGAACTCGACCTGCAACAGCGCACCTGGCGTTCCCTGCACGAACATCGCCAGATACTGCGCATATTCACGCGATTTGCGCGTCAGATCGAGCAGTATGTCATCCATCAACTCGACGGCAGCCGGCTGGCATTCCAGACAGGGCACAACCGCATCAAGCGCGGCATCGAGCGTATCGAACTCCAGAATCGCGAGCGCAGTGTGCTTTGGTCGTGGCACGAGCCGAATGCGCGCCGCCAGCACCAGCGCCAGCGTGCCTTCCGAGCCGACGATCATGCGTGCCATGTTGAAGCGCCGGTCGGCAGATCGGGCGCCGAACATGATGCCGTAGCGGGTCTCTCCATGCTCAACAACTGGCACAAATGCGTCGAGGTTGTATCCGCCGACCCGCCGCAGCACCCTGGGATAGCGCCGCGCAATCTCGTCGGCATGTTCACGCGCCAGACGCGCCACCGTGCGGTAGACGCGTCCTTCGAGTTCGGTATTTGCCATCCTGGCACGCAGTTCCGCCTCATCGAGCGGGCAGAAAGTCGTGATGCCGCCATCGGCGAGAACAACTTTCAGTTCCAGCACATGATCGATGGTTTTGCCGTACACCAGCGAGTACATGCCAGACGAATTGTTCGCGATCATGCCGCCGATTGTTGCGCGGTTCGACGGGGAAACATCCGGCGCAAACTTCAGATTGTGCGGCGCCAGGTCAGCATTCAACTGATCGAGGATGATGCCTGGTTCGACCCATGCCCACTGCTCTGCGACGTTCACCTCCAGCAGGCGGTTCATGTACCTGGTGAAATCGAGGTGGATGGCGCGCCCTACTGCCTGCCCTGCCAGGCTGGTGCCGCCGCCGCGCGCCACGATCGGCAATCGCCGCAGGTGCGCCAGACGCACGACCGCCGCAACGTCCGCTTCATCTTTTGGCAACACCACACCCAGCGGCTCGATCTGATAGATACTCGCGTCTGTTGCGTAGAGGGCGCGTGAGATTGCATCGGTCTGCACGTCGCCTTTGACGCATTCGCGCAGTTCGGCGGCAAGATCATCATAATTCATTGCGGCGTCCTTTCAGGTTGCACCTGTTGAAGTTGCTGCTGCACCACATGCTTTTGCACCTTGCCGAGCGCATTGCGCGGCAATGCTGCGGCAAAAACGACGCGTCGCGGTTTTTTGTAACTCGCCAGACGCGCGCGGCACCAGTCGATCAACTCCTGTTCCAACCCATCGGTCGTCTGCATTGCCGGAACAACCACCGCAACGACCTGCTCGCCAAACTCTGCGTCGGGCAAACCGACCACAGCGACTTCGGCGACGGCCGGGTGATCCAGTAACACTTCCTCGACCTCGCGCGGGTAAATGTTGTACCCGCCGCTAATGATCAGTTCACGGGCGCGACCGGTGATCGTGAAATAGCCGTCGGCGCTGCGCCAGCCCAGGTCGCCGGTGTTGAACCAGCCATTGGCGTCGAACGCCTCGGCTGTCGCCTGCGGGTTGCGCCAGTAGCCAGCGAACACGTTTGGACCACGCACCTGAATTTCGCCAATCTCACCGTCGGGAAGCGGCTGACGGGTGCGCACATCGACGACGCGCGCTTCCTGACCGGGGAATGGCATGCCGACTGTACCAGGACGGCGCTCGCCATCGTAGGGGTTGGTCAGGTTCATGATCGTTTCGGTCATCCCATAGCGTTCCAGGATGCGATGTCCGAACAGTTCCTCGAATTCGGCGAAGGTCTGCGGGCTGAGCGGCGCAGACCCGGAGACGAACAGGCGCATTCCATCGACACGCACCGCGCTCCCCTCCGACCGACGTCGGCGCGCTTCGGCGATCAGGCGGGTGTACATCGTCGGCACTCCAAAGAACATCGTCGTCTCGCCGCGCGCCAGTGTGTCGAGCACATCTGTTGCATCGAAGCCACGCCGCAGATCGACCGTGCCTGTTGCAAAGAGCGTCCCGTTCAGCCCAACCCCAAGCCCATGAATGTGGAACAACGGCAGCGTCAACAACAGGCGGTCGCGCTCTGTCCAGTGCCAGGCACGGGTCACGGCAGCGCTGTTTGCCATGAGATTGGCGTGGGTAAGCATCGCACCCTTGGAACGTCCGGTCGTACCCGAGGTATACCCGATCAGCGCCAGATCAGCCGGCGCCGGCGCGTGTGTCCAGTCCGGCATGTCCCCTGCACCTTCCAGCACCGCTTCGGAAGCGAAGATGACGACGCCGGGCGCGTCCGACTGGTGGATCAGATCGGCGTGCGCCTGATCGCCAACGATCACGACCTTTGCTGCTGAGTCGTTCAAGATGTGACGCAATTCAGTCTGGCGGTACTGAGTATTGACGAGCACGACAATCGCGCCGATCAGGTGGGCGCCAAGATATGCCATCACGAACGCCGAGCTATTCTCCAGAAACAGCGCCACGCGATCACCGCGTTCGACTCCTGCCGCATGCAACCGCGACGCCCAACGGGCAGCTAATACAGCGGTGTCCTCATATGAGAATGATTGCCCATCGAACTGCAGGAACGTGCGTTTCGGCGCACACGCGGCTGCACGTCGCAGGGCATCGATGGTCGTGAAGGGAATGTTCATCATGGTGTACTCACACGACAGTCGTGCTGCATCTCCTCTGCATGGTATAATATCCTGTAACAATGTGCACGTCCAGAATAGCGCATACGTGTTCAGTTCGGGATCATCTATCGCCGGGATTGGTGAGGCGAACACAGTTGCCAGATGCACTGGCATCTTGCCCGCATGCCGGACGGAGACCCGCGTACCCGAGCCGGGGGCGGCCCAGCCGTATGGAGTCTGATGTCCGATTTGCATTCGTGTGATCGGGAAAGCGTTGCCGTTGCAGGTTCGCTCCCCGTCAGGCTGAAGCGCTCGGCTACCAGAGCAAAGCTTGCCAGCGCGAGCTCGCGGGGATGATGTCCTGGAACACCATATGCCTGCGGCAAGCAGGGTGAAGCTCGCCTTTGTGGGTTCCATAGTTCACGAAGGTGTCTTTGCTCGCAAAAGCCGAGGTGTTGCCGCCCACGAAAACGGATCATCTGGCGAGATACAACTGTCGTATTAACACATATCGCGGGAACCGTTCCAATCGCGCCATGTATGCGCCGACGTGGAGAATCGTATGACCCTGCCGCTCGAAGGAGTGCGCGTCCTTGATCTCAGCCGTGCGCTTGCAGGTCCCTTCTGCTCGATGATGCTCGGCGATCTTGGCGCTGACATTATCAAGGTCGAGCAACCGGGCATTGGCGACCACACCCGCGCGTGGGGACCGCCATTCGAAGGCGGCGAGAGTTCATACTTTCTCAGTGTCAACCGGAACAAGCGCAGCCTGGCGCTCGACTTTCGCGACGAACGCGGCGCCGCCGTACTGCATCGTCTGATCGCCAGCAGTGATGTGTTGCTGGAGAACTTCATCCCAGGCACGTTGGAACGACGCGGGTTCGGGTACGAAGCATGCCGCGCCATTCGTCCCGATCTGGTGTACTGCTCGATCTCCGGGTTTGGTCAGACGGGACCTGACCGCGAACGTGCAGCCTACGATCAGATCACTCAGGGTTTAGGCGGATTGATGAGCCTGATCGGTGAACCCGGCGGACCGCCGATGCGCGTCGGTATTGCGATCACCGACATTATGGCGGGCATGTTTGCGGCATACGCCATTCTGGCGGCGCTTTACCATCGCGCGCGCACGGGTGAGGGGCAGCGGGTCGATACGTCGCTGCTGGAGGGTCAACTGGCGATGATGACCTATCAGGCCGGCAACTATTTTGCCACTGGTCGCGCACCGGAACGTCCAGGCAACCAGCATCCTTCGATCGTGCCGTATGGCGTCTATCGTGCTGCCGATGGTCATGTGACGCTGGGTGTCGGCACAGACGATCTGTGGGTGCGTTTCTGCAATGCACTCGAGTTAACTGCGTTCCGCGACGATCCACGCTTTCGCACGAATGTGTCGCGTCTAGCTCATCGCGCCGAACTGAATGCGCTCCTCGAACCGATATTGGCGTCTATGTGCGTTGCCGACATCGAGCGCACGTTGAATGCGGCTGGCGTCCCGTGCGGCGCCGTGCGCGATCTGGCGCAGGTCTTCACCGATCCACAGGTGCAGGCGCTCGGAAGCGTTGTGACCATCGAGCACCCAACGGCAGGCAACATTCGTGTCGTGGCGCCGCCGTACCATTTCTCTGCCACCCCGCCAGCTATCCGTCGTCCGCCGCCGCTGCTGGGGCAGCATACCGACGAAATCCTGGCGGAAATCGGCTACGAACCGGACGAGATCGGGACGCTCCGGTCTGCTGGCATTGTCGCATAACCCGTCAGGAAAGGGGGAAGTGTATGACCGAGCGACAGGGATTGTTCACCGTACAGACCAGTCTGTACCTTTCACCCGAAAACCGGGCGCGCCTCGAACATCTGGTGCGCGAGCGCCACAGCAATCCGCCGGATGTCGTTTCTCAAATCCTCGCCGACTATCCGCTCACCCAGCTGCCTGTCGATACCGATGGGGTCGAGGGTGAGCCGATCCACATGCGCATCTATCTGACACCCGAGCAGCGTGCTGCGTTCGAGGCGCACCTCGACGAACACCAGACGACGCTGGCAGCGCTGGTCTCGCGCATCGTTGCCGATCATCTGGCAACGCTTCCACTGCCGCCGCCGGCGCCGCCGCCGCCCCGTCCTAAAGCCGATCTGGCGAAGCGGCGCGCCGATCTCGCCCGCCTGAAAGCGCGTCGCGACGAGGCGGGCAAGGATGCCCCTGCTTGGCTGCACGCCTACATTGCGCAGATGGAAGTCGAGCTGCGTCGTCTGGAGCGCGAAGGGTAGTGGCAAAGAAGGTACGGCTCGACCAGCTGCTGGTGCAGCGTGGTCTGGCGGAGACACGCGCTCGCGCGCAGGCGCTGATCCTAGCTGGCGAGGTGCGGGTCAACGGCGCTGTTCGGCACAAAGCAGGCGAACTCATACCCGACGATGCCGACATCGAACTGATCGGCGCGCTGCCGTATGTCAGTCGTGGCGGCTACAAACTGGCGCACGCACTCGATACATTCGCACTTTCCCCCGCGAACCTGGTGGCTCTTGACATTGGTGCGTCAACCGGCGGCTTTACTGATGTGCTGCTGCAACGCGGCGCTGCCCGCGTTTACGCCATTGATGTCGGGTATGGGCTGCTCGACTGGCGGTTGCGCCAGGACCCGCGGGTGGTCGTCATCGAACGCACCAACATCCGCTATCTGGAAGCGTTGCCTCTGCCGGAGGGGTCCGAGTCATCCACCGCTTCACTTCTCGCCGACTGCGCCGTGATCGACGTGTCCTTCATCTCGCTGAAACTGGTCCTGCCGGCTGTACAGCGCCTGATACAACCAGATGCCTGGATTATCGCCCTGATCAAGCCGCAGTTCGAAGCGGGACCGGCGCAGGTGAAGAAAGGCGGCGTGGTGCGCGATCCGGCGGTTCACGCAGCTGTGGTGCGCGACGTGCTGACATTCTCCGCCGGTATCGGGCTTTCGCTCCACGGACTCACCCGCTCGCCAATCACCGGACCGGCCGGCAACATCGAGTTCCTGGCATGGCTTGGCGGTCCAGGACCCGCGCTCGATGTCGAGCGTGTAATCGATGAGGTGACAGGAACGAGATAACGGTCGCCGTTACGTCAGTTCCACGTGCTGTTTCACAGATCAGGGAGAGGCGCAGCACTGCTGCGCCTCCGCTCTTCAGGACCAAGAAGTATTGCCGATGCAGATGGAATGCGTTCGCTTCAACGAGAATTGGTATCTCCCCTACGGCGCGGTCGAGGTCACCCACAACGGGTCGGCGCTGTCGGCGCCGCCGGTTGCGCCGAGCGTCAGGGTGTAGCTGTT
>JBEPYG010000070.1:0-14876 GCA_041641515.1 Roseiflexus sp. | reverse complement strand
CGGAAATGCGGGCGCAGGCAGCGCGGTTGCTCGGCGAGGTCGGTACGGCGGTCGCCTATCCAGCATTGCGTGCGTTGCTCAAGGATCGCAACCAGGAGGTGCGCCAGATTGCTGAAGAGGCACTGCACCGCCTGGTGTATCGTCCGCCGTATGTTTTGCAGATCCGTATGCTTGGCGCTTTTACTGTCTGGCGTGGCGATCACGAGATCCGCGATCGTGAATGGCGCAGCAGCAAGGCGCGCCAGTTGTTGCAGTTATTGCTGACCGAACGTGGACGAGCCCTTCCGCGTGAGCGGGTTGTCGAAGCGCTCTGGCCCGACATGGAGATCGAGGCGGCGACCAATAATTTGCGCGTCACGATCAACCGATTGAGCAAGGCGCTCGAACCGGATCGGCCCGATGGCGCGCCATCTGCCTATGTGGTGCAGCAGGGCGAAACGTATGCCTTCAATACCGCCAGTGATCACCGGATCGATGTTGTCGAGTTCGTCGATGCCATCGCTGAAGGACGCCGTGCAGAGCAGCGCGGTCAACGAACCGCAGCGATCGCTGCCTATCGACGTGCGATCCAGTTGTACGGCGGTCCGTACCTGCCGGATAACATGTACGAAGACTGGACGGTTGTCGAACGCGAACGCCTGGCGCTGGCGTTTATCGAGGCGGCGTTGCGCCTGGGCGCGCTGCTCCTCGAAGAAGGCGCCATCCACGAGGCGATCGGGCTGGGATGGCGCATTATCGAGATCGATCAGACGCAGGAAGAAGCGTATCGCCTGCTGATGCGCGCCCACGCAGCGCTTGGCGAGCGTAGCACGGCGCTGCGACTGTATGCGCGGTGCGTTAATGTGTTACAGAACGAGTTGGGCATCACGCCTTTGCCCGAAACGACTGCACTCTACCACACGCTACGCGACCTTCGATGAGCAGATGATCGTTGCCTGCACAATGGTACAGCAACCGATGTGCGAATGGCGTATTTGTTCTCAGCATCATGCGTCTGTCAACAGACGCAGGTGATGGGTTTTCGCGAGGGAAGCAGAGCTGCAACGACTATCGCCCGGCCAGTAGCGCAGCGATAGAAGAGAGGTGCAGCTCGCCGGAAACATCATTGTATGTGGGCGTGAGTGTGGTCATCTCTGGGGCGATGGGCGAGAATCAGGGAAATGGCGGCGGCAGTTCATCGAGCGATGTGTTGCGTTCCTGAAAGTGTTCACAACGGTAGCGGATGAACATCAACGCTTCCTGCAACGTGCGAAACATCTGCTCATCGCCGCTCCCAACGTGCTGCACTCGACCGTGCCACAACTCCGGATCTGTCTGGTCGTCCTGAACGACCAGACGTAACAGAAAAGCCTCGGTACGCCGTTGACTCATGGTCTTCTATCCTCCTCACTGCACCTTCCTCGATGCAGCGATGATCAGGCATCTGCGAGTCACGCATGAGTCTAGCCGGGCAATGTTACCATTCCATTACCGCCGTGCGATGGCGGTGACGACGTTCATCAGGTAGCTGACACTGATGGCATCACCAGGTTGAGGATCAGGATAGGCGTCATCCACGCCGATTCGGGCGCGGCGCACCTGCTCAGGCGTATCGGTGTGGGCGAAGACAATATCGTAGAAGCGGGTTCCGTGAATGTCAATCATCTGGATATTGTGCAGCACAGCATCTTTCCTGCCGGACATGATCATTGCGAAACGTCCTTTCGACTACTCAGGCCATCCGCCGACGCCTTCGCGCTCCACATGATAACCGCAGTCGAGCAGGTGCTGGACGACCTGCAGCCCGTGCTGTTCATCGCGCACTTCGAGTACCAGTTCGATGCCCACCCGGTCGAGCGGCGCCAGCCAGACCGCGCGGCGGTGAAAAATATCGATGACATTCGCACCCGACTCGGCGACGCGCATGAGGAGCGGCGCCAGATTGCCAGGACGATCCTCGAGGGTCGATTTGAGCAGCAGGTAGCGCCCCTGCCGCACAGCGACTTGTTCGAGCACACGGGTCAACAGATTGCTGTCGATATTGCCGCCGCACAGGGGGACGCACACCGTCTCCCCGTTGCGGGGTATCACCTGTCCGCTGATCAACGCCGCCAGTCCGGCAGCGCCTGCTCCTTCGACCACCAGACGGTCGTGCTGAACGGCGTGGGCAATCGCTCGCGCAATCGCGTCGTCATCGACGGTCACCACATCATCGACCAGATCACGAATGATCGGAAGGGTCAATTCTCCCGGTCGTTTGACGGCAATGCCGTCGGCAATCGTGTGCACGCTGGAGACGGCGACCGGTCGTCCGGCGACGAGCGAACGCGGCACCGGAGCGCAGCCGGCAGCCTGAACGCCAATGATCCGCACACGGGGCAGGATCGCCTTGAGGGCCAGCGCAATTCCGCTGATCAGACCACCACCACCGATGGGGACGACGATCAGGCTCAGATCGGGCAGCGCCTCGGCAATTTCCAGGCCAAGCGTGCCCTGTCCGGCAATCACGTGTTCGTGGTCGAACGCCGGCACATAGACCATGCCGCGCTCCGCTTCCAGGCGACGGGCATATGCCTGGGCATCGTCAAAGGTCGCGCCGTGCAGGATGACCTCTGCACCAAGGCGTCGGGTTGCCATGATTTTCGTCAATGGAGCACGCTCAGGCATCACAATCGTTGCCGGCAACCCCAGCAACTGCGCTGCCAGCGCTACCCCTTGCGCGTGGTTTCCTGCCGATGGCGCAATCACCCCGCGTTGCCGTAAGGCTGCAGGCAGGCGGCTGATCATCGTGTACGCCCCGCGCACTTTGAACGAGCCGCTTCGCTGCGTGCATTCCGCCTTGAGCCAGATCGATGCATTGAGTTCCTGGGAGAGACGCTCATCGGGAAGCAACGGCGTCTCGATAATAATGCCGTGCAGTGCTGCACGGGCGGCGCGAATATCATCGAGGGTGATCGGCATCCTTTTCCTCGCGTTCATCGTCGAACGGCGGTTATCTTCTCACGCGTCTGGTTCCAGTTGTTCGCGCAGATCGGCGGCGCGCGCCGCAAGCGTCTGGAAACGGAGTGCAAGATGTTTATCGCCCAAATCGCGCGCTGCGGCCGTCAGGAAGCCTGCAACATCCTGATCGCGTTTGAGCGCCAGGCGGTCACCCGCAAGATGATGCTCGGCGATCCGGCGCTCCAGATATTCCAGAATCTCTTCGATGGTCACCATACATCCCTCCCTCTGGTTGCGCCGCATTGTAGCACAATCAGGCGTCAGCGTCGCGCGTGCGCTGCAGAATGACGTTCAACACATCGTACAATGGGCTGGCGCGCAACTGAACATCGGTCGCCTGACCGGTGTAGATCAGGTCGGCAAGTTCACGTCCCTGGCGCGCCAGGTTCACACGTCCCTGAACACTATCACGAAACGCGGTATGCTTCAGCAGCAACGCAGCTTCATTCTGCGGCCGCAATCGCCCGGCGTAGAGCGCATGGGGAGCGCGCACCGACAGATTGAGCGCATCGCACCGTTCCAGCAACGCCTGATCGCGCTCGTTGCGATAGGTCAGGTCGGGCAGCGCGCGCCCCCGATACAGGTCACGATAATATGACGGCGGGTAGCGTCCAATGCGCGTCAGCATATCGTTGATACGGCCGCGGTGACGCTCATCCGGAATGAGCAGGTAATCCCAGACGACAAAATCAGCGCCAGCATCGGCGATGGCATTGAGCGTTGCATGGAGAATCAGGTCGGTATCGTTAACATATGGCAGAATCGGCATGAGCGCCACACCGACGGGAATACCCGCGCGTTTGAGGGTTGTGATAGCTTCGAGACGCAAGGCAGGAGCTGGCGCCCGGTCCTCGATCTTTTCCGCCAGATGCAGGTCGGTGGTGAGCAAGGTAAACATGACAATCGCCAGACTGGTCGCGTGGATGCGTTCCAGGATCGCCAGGTCTTCCACAACCATCGGGCTTTTGGTGAGGATCAATACCGGTTGCCTGTATTCCGCAAATGTGTGCAGCGTCTGACGTGTCAGGCGATACGTGAGTTCGGCAGGCTGGTATGGGTCGCTCAGAGCGGTAATCCCGACCAGATCGCCACGATCCAGCCCATCGAGGTCGCGTTGAACACGCTCGGCCAAGTTGATGGGCACACGCACCCGCTCATTCAGCGGACGCTGCTGAACCGCCCATCCGTCGCAGTATGGACAGCCAAACTCACAGCCGCCGTAGATCGCCATCGTGTACGACGACAGGAAGTACTCGTTGATGACCGGTCGTCGCAGACCGATGACTGTTCCCGAGATCTGCTCTTCGACGTAATACGCCATAGGCTATACCGGTTATTCGGCGAGCGCCGCGATCAACTCATCGTGGATGCGACCATTGGACGCCACCAGCCGGTCGTTCCATGGATTCCAGGGCTCCCCGCGCCAGTCGGACAGGCGCCCGCCTGCTTCCAGCACGAGTAATGCGCCAGCTGCTGTATCCCACGGTTTCAGGCGCAGTTCCCAGTGGGCATCGAGACGCCCTGCCGCCACATATGCCAGATCGAGCGCAGCTGAACCTGCGCGACGGACTCCCTGCGTGCGCGCCTGAATGCGGGTGAACTGCCGGGTGTTATTGTCGGCAGTTGTTGCGTAGTCGTAGGGAAACCCTGTCGATACCAGTGATGCTGCGAGGGTTGGCGTTTCAGAAACGTGCAGTCGCTGCTCGTTGCACCACGCCCCTGCGCCGCGTTGGGTCGAGAACAGTTCGTTGCGTAAGGGGTCGAAGACGACCCCAAGGATCAGGGTATCGTGTTCCATCAGGGCGATGGACACCGAGAAGAAGGGAAATCCGTGCGCATAATTGTTCGTGCCATCGAGCGGGTCGATGATCCAGAGGAAGGGCGATGCCCGCTCCACGCGCCCCCCTTCCTCGGCAAGAATAGCGTGGTCAGGGAAGGTACGTTGGATGGCGCCAACGATCAACTCCTCGCTGGCCTGGTCTATTTCCGTCACCACCTCGTAGGCGCTCTTCAATTCGATGGTGCGGCGACGGGCAAGTCCGTCGAGCAGCAGCGCGCCAGCATGGCGTGCGGTTTCGATGGCAAAAGAGAGCATAGGCATAATCGTGTACAATGTCACTCCGATGTCGATGGAACAGACAGCGTGATGGCAGCGTCTATTCTATAGCGCTGGAGCGCTCAAATACCGGCGCACAAGCGTTGTCTTCAGGTCCTATCACAGAACGAAAGGCAATGCCTGTCGTTGTCATTGTATCAGGGAGGAAGCAATGCGCAAGTCGATGATAGCATGGGGTCTGATGGCGGCTATCGCACTAGCTGCGTGCAGCAGGACTCCTGCTGCACCACAGCCGACCGCGCCAGCGACCCAGGAACCGACGGTGGTCACGATAGATATGCCAACTGTGCCTGCCGGCACACCGTACCCTGCCCCGGAAAATGGCGCCTATCCGGCGCCAACCAGTGAGATCAACGAGGCGACGATGCAGGCGATGAGCGATCTGGCGCGCCAGAAACTGGCGGAAGAACTGGAGATTTCAGTTGATCAGGTACAGGTTGTCAACGCCGATCCAACAAACTGGAGCGACGCCAGCCTTGGCTGTCCCCAGCCTGGTATGACCTACCAGCAAGTTATCACGCCAGGATATCGGATTACACTGATCGTTGGGAGCGATCTCTACGTTTATCATACCGATACGGTGCAGACGGTTATTCGCTGTCAGCAGTAAGACTCTGCCCAGATTACCGATTGCCAGGCGCCACTGCGCAAGACACAGCAATCTCCCTGCGCGACAGGAGATTGCTGCGTCACTTGGCTCTTCGCGATGACAACAGAACAGGGTCATCCAGAGAGACCCTGCGAGTCGTCTTCAAGCATCTATTGTGCGTGTTCCTCATCCTCTTCCCCAAACAGGCGCAGCCACTCTTCGATGTCCGAATGCTCCGCCTGTTCCGGCTTCTCAGCATCTGCGCGCTGCTGGCGCCGGGGTGAAGTCGCACTCTGGAGCAATGTCTTGGCGAAGGCGCGCGAGTCCACGACTCTGACACCACGGGCGATAGCAGCCTGCGCGATCTGACGATCTGCAGTAACGACCGTCCATTCACGCGGACGAGTGATCGCCTGGATCCGTCGAATCAGATGCGCATCGGCATCCTGTGGTGAACGAGCAAAGACGCAGGTGACGCCGTATCCGTCGAGGCGCTGGGGATGCCCGTAGACGCCGCGATCAAACACCACAACGATCGTGCGCCCGCGTCGCAGTGCCGCATATTTCCTCAAGAGCAGGACAAGCTGCGCTTCGTCGTCAGCGTCGGACAGGTGCAGACCGGGCATCTGTGCGATCAGGTTGTGTCCGTCGATCAGCAGTGGCATCGGTATGCCTCACAGGACATGCGTTGCGTGGGACGCAACCTGCGCCTCCTGGTGAACGTCGTAGCAGGGAGAGCCGCATATTCTGGCGCCTGTACGACCTGGAGGATGCGATGGATGCGCAAAACCACGAACGGTACACGACTCGCGACCTTTCGCCCTCATCTGATGAAACGCCACCCTCGTCGCGTCTGCCAGATGAACCGTACTACCGGCGGCGCAACGGCGCCCTGATAGTGGGACTGACATTACTGACGCTTGGACTGGCGTGGCTCCTGGTTCAGTTTGCGGGTGATCTCCTGTCTCCTGACAGTCGAACTCCACTTGATCAGACAATCGGCGGGCAACGGATCGAGATCAATGCCGGGAGCGCCGATGTTACCATTATACGCTGGGATCGCCCCGAGTTCCGCATTCAAGCGCAGCAATCTGGATGGTCGACGGGTGACTTCAATGTTGCGGTTCGCACCAACGGCGACACTGTGCAGGTTTCTCACCAATCCAGTTGCTGGCTGTTCTGCGGCAGGCTGCGCTATCAGATTGCCGCGCCTGCTTCGGCAGACGTGCACGTGACGACAGTAAGCGGCGATGTGCGGATAGAAGCAATCGACGGCAACGCGACGGTCAACACGACCAGCGGCGATGTGCGTCTCGATGGCATCGGCGGTTCTCTGGAGGTCAGAACCGTCAGCGGCAGGGTCACTCTGCAGGATGGACGGGTCTCCGACGCCAGCGTTGGAACCGCCAGTGGCAACGTTGAACTCAGTGGCGTCAACGGCTCGCTTGCAGTAACAACCATTTCCGGCGCGATCAAGGTGCGCGACATTGTGGGAGGTCCGGTTCGCCTGCAAACCACGAGCGGGCGGATCGATGCAGGTGGAGCGCTTGCCAGCAACATCGAGATCACCAGCGTGTCTGGTGATGTCAGTATGAAGCTTCCCTTGCAGACCGGCTATCGCCTGTTCATCAGAACGGTAAGCGGCGACATCAGGGCGCCTGGCGTGCACGAGAACGGCGCGCCACGTGAGTGGCGCACCACAATCGGCAATGGCGCTTATGAGCTCAACATTACAACAACGAGCGGCGATGTTCAGATCAGGCAATGATTACGGCACGACGATCTGAACATCATCGAGATCGGACCAGGACTGCTCTTTGCCGGTCCAGTCGCGGGCACGAGCGCGGAAGGCGTATGTTCCCGGCTCAGAAGGAACGAAGATCGCCTCACGATCCGTCGCCTGCGTGCGCCAGTCGATCCATTCGCCGTCCGGTAAACGACGCACCTGCACATCAAAGGAAGCAACGCCGCTGACGTCGTCCTGGCCCTCCCAGCGCACCAGGATGCCGCCTTCGGGCAGAGGCGCCGCTTCGGTTACCGCAGCGTCCGGCGGCATTTGATCGTTGCGTGGAACCCATTTGAGCGCATCAAAGCGCACAACGCGACCGTCGGAGGCGGTCTGATTGGTCAATGCGACCGAACTGCCCGGTCCCATATGAAAGACGCCCAGCGAGACCCATCCACCAGATGCAGCGGTCTGATCGACAACGACATCAGACACCGCGCCGCTATGCCCAACCGAATACCGCGCCTGGTCTGTCGGCGTTGGTCCGCATGCTGGAATGAACGCCATCACTTCGTAGAAACCTTCTCCCGGCAGATCGGGAGACCAGACGGCGCGATGCAGTGAGCGCCCCTTCGCATGCGGCGTGTCAGCGATCCAGGCGTGACCGCCGCCGAACCCGCAGTCGGCGCGTTGCCAGTTTCGTCCATCCGTTGCAGCGTAGCCTGGAGCGCCATCATCCACGACAATCGCTTCTGGTTCGACCGCCGCGCGATCGGTCGTTGAGGCTGCGTCATCGCCTGCTGCGACGAACGGATCGGCGCCGAGCCACAAAAACGTCACCTCGACCCAATCACTATCGGTCATGCCGAGATCATCCCAGAACGCGCCATCGGCAATATCGATGCCGTTGGGCTGGCGAATACGGCGTCCAAACTCGTCACGCCCATTGTTGTACCCCAGCTGACGCGCCGCCTGCGCCATTGGCAAACCGACGGGGAGGTCGCCATAGCGCCGGTTCGGCGACCAGTAATCGTCGTGCGTGTTCCAGGGGCCAACGTCCCATACGGGAAGCACGACGCTACGGTTGCGGTAGGTGACACGCACCTGATATTCCGCACCGCCGCGGCTCGAAAGCACGCCCCACGACGGAAGCGCCACAAAACGATCGCGTGGTCGAATAATGTGCCCATTGGCGGTGCGGCGACCGACGCGCCCCTGGCGCGTGGCGAACACCCGGTAGGTTGGGGCGACGGGCGAGGTTGCAACTGAAGCGTCTGACGAGGAAGACGGCGATGTCTCTTCAGCGTAAGCGTGATCAACAGGCAAGAACGACGCGAAGATAGCTACGAGCACGGCAACTATCGACAGGCGTTGAGTTGATAACATCCACACTCCTGGTGTTCAAACGGCTGTACGCGGCGCATACTGTTGAATGCAATCGTATGCGAAACGGCCGCACCAGCGATCGCCGGTGCAGCGTATGATGCGCAAGCCCTGGCGCGATACGATATCGTGCACGAAAGAGTGTCGTATCGCCTTCGATATAGAGCGCGATTGTAGCCAACATTGGAGAATTGTCAAGCTGGCGGAACGGTGAGGGTGCTCACTGCACTAGACACTTCCTCACCGCTGAGGGCGCAGAGGGCTTCAAAAAGACTTTCCTCAGCGTTCGTCCATGTACTGCGGCTCCTCCGAACAGGTACGGAGCAGCGGAGCGAGGAGGATCGCCTCACGTTCTACGCGCCGGCGAGCATAACTCTGGTATAATTCAAAAGGATGCTACGAAAGAGATAGCACGTAGGCGTATGTACGACGATCTTCCGACCCAGTATTACATCGGATCGATCACGATTCGACCCAACATTGTGCTTGCGCCGATGGTAGGCGTCACCGATAGCATCTTTCGCCGCATGATCCTCGGTCTGGGCGGGTGTGGTCTGGTGTGCAGCGAAATGACCAGCGCTTCAGCTGTCAGCCCGCGCGCGCGCAGCCGCCACCGTCAGCTCGATTATTTACCGGAGGAGCGCCCGATTGCCATGCAGTTGAGCGGCAACGAGCCGGACCTGGTTGCGGCGGCTGCGCGCGTCGTCGAAGAGTTAGGCGCAGATATCCTTGACATTAACTGTGGTTGTCCTTCACCCAAAGTAACCGGTGGCGGGCATGGCTCGGCGCTCCTGCGCGACCTGCCGAAAATGGAACGGCTGCTCAAAGCGGTGTGCAATGCGGTACAGATTCCGGTCACGCTCAAGTTTCGCGCCGGCTGGGATGACGAGCACCTGAATTATCTCGATACTGCCAGAATGGCGGAGCAAGCTGGCGTTGCGGCGCTGGCACTGCACCCGCGCACTCGCGCTCAAGGATACAGCGGCGTCGCCGACTGGCGCCGTGTTGCCGAGGTCAAGCGCGCCGTAAGCATTCCCGTTATCGGTTCTGGCGATGTGCGCGATGCCGCCGATGCATTGCACCGGCTCCGAGAGAGCGGCGCCGACGGCGTCATGATCGGTCGCGCAGCAATGCACAACCCGTGGATCTTTCATCAGATCTCTCAATTGCGCGCAGGAGTGCAACCGATGGTTGTTACACCCGTCGACAAGTACGAGTTTCTGATGCGCTACCTGGAGATGTGCTGTGACGAGATGCCGGAGCGGCTTGCACTGAACAAACTGAAACAACTGATCGGGCAGTTTGGCATTGAACTGCCCGGCGCCGCAGCATTGCGCAGCGCCGTGCACCATTCATCCGGCGTTGCTGAGGCGCGCGATCATGTGGAGCGATTCTTCGCTCAGTACGTCGAAGCGGCAGTAACCGGTTGACACACAGAAAGCCTTGCGGTACCATTTTTCGACATTGAGCGTTCTGCTATCGTTTCGTACCCTGTTGACCGCTGAAGGCGTCATTGAAGCAAGTGTGCGTCTGGGATGATCTGGACGCTGGCAGGTATGCTGTGCGTTGGAGAGACTCATGAACGAACAGGTCGAAGCGTTTCTGCGCCATCTTGCAGATGAACGCAATCTTTCCGCCAATACGGTAGCAGCGTACCGCACCGATCTGGAGCAGTTGTGCGAGTTTCTGCGCGGAAAGGAGCAGTTCGCATGGCGGGATGTGACGCATGATGATGTGCTGGCGTTTATGATCGATCTTCGTGAACGCCGGTATGCCAGCTCAACCGTCGCGCGTAGAGTCGCTGCAATCAAATCATTTTTCGCCTTCCTGAAAAAGAGTGGCGCCGTGCCCCATGATCCAACCGAGCGCATCGACTCGCCCAGGGTGGATCGCGATCTTCCGCGTGCGCTGACGCCGCGCCAGGTCGATGAGTTGCTGGAATTGCCGTTGCGCTCGCCAACGCCAGAACGCATCCGCGATAAAGCGATGCTTGAATTGCTCTACGCCACCGGCGTGCGCGTCAGCGAACTGGTGGCATTGAACGTGAGCGATGTCGATCTCGCGCGTGGCGAAGTTCAGTGCATCGGTAAAAACAAACGGATGCGCGTCCTGCCGATCAATGGGTCGGCAGTAACGGCGCTGGAGGAATACCTCGATATCGGGCGCAGTCAGATTGCTCGTGGGAGCGGGTCGTCAAGCGAGGCGCTGTTCCTCAATCATCGCGGCAAGCGCCTGACACGGCAGGGCTTCTGGTTGATTCTCAAACAGTACGCCGAGGAACTGGGTTTGAGCGATCTGACGCCCCATATGCTGCGGCACTCGTTTGCGGTGCATATGCTCAATGCCGGGGTCGATCTGCGCGCCGTGCAGGAGTTACTGGGGCATACGTCGATTTCAACGACGCAAATCTACACCCATATCAATCACGCGGCGCCGCGTGCCAGCGAGGTCAACGGGGTCACCAACGAGCGGGCGCTCGTCGCAGAAGAAAAGTAAAGAACGCAGCGTTGAACCAGAGGAGTACTCGCACGAGCTGTGCTCAGCGAGCCGGGGATGGTGCAAGCTCGGCGACAGTGCGGCGAGGAACGGCGCTGGGGAGCTGATGACGCTTCGAGTGACCGTACCGTATACGTGGGTACGGTAACTGGGGTGGAACCGCGTGTTGCATTGCAATGCGTCCCCAGGCGAACGATGATCGCCTGGGTTTTTTATTGAACAGGAGTTCCATAATGCCAGCTACAACACTGGATCAACTTGTGTCGCTCTGTAAGCGACGCGGCTTTGTGTTTCCCAGTTCCGAAATCTACGGCGGCTTACAGGGGGTTTTCGACTGGGGACCGCTCGGCGTCGAGTTGAAAAATAACATCATCGCTTCCTGGTGGCGCGCCAATGTGTATGAACGTGACGATATGGAAGGGCTGGATGCCGCCATCCTCATGAATCGCTTGACGTGGCGCTACTCCGGGCACGAAGAGACCTTCAACGATCCACTGGTCGATTGCCGCGACTGCAAGAGTCGCTGGCGCGCCGATCATATCAAGGGGCGCTGCCCGAATTGTGGCTCGACGAACCTGACGGAACCGCGACCATTCAATATGATGTTCAAGACGGCCGTCGGTCCGATCGCCGATGCCGACTCATTCGCCTACCTGCGCCCAGAGACGGCGCAGGGCATCTTTGTGAACTTTGGCAATGTACTGGCGACCAGCAGCCGCAAATTGCCGTTCGGGATCGCGCAGGTCGGCAAAGCGTTCCGCAATGAGATCAACCCGCGCAACTTTCTCTTTCGGGTGCGCGAATTCGAGCAGATGGAAATCGAATATTTCGTGATGCCCGGAACTGAAGACGAATGGCATCAGCGCTGGCTGGACGACCGACTCGCCTGGTGGGAGAGCATCGGCGTTCCTCGCGAGCGGATCAGGACGTATGATGTGCCTCCCGATGAACTGGCGCACTACTCGAAGCGCACCTTCGATCTCATGTACAACTACCCCACCCTGGGGTACGAGGAAGTCGAAGGAATTGCCAGCCGCACCGACTACGACCTTGGCTCGCACAGTCGCGATCAGGAAACCCTGAATCTGACGGCGCGCACAAATCCGAACCGCGATAGCACCGCGAGGCTGACATACTACGACCCGGAGAGTAAACGGCATGTTGTGCCCTTTGTGATCGAACCGTCGGCGGGGGTCGGGCGATGCTTCCTGGCAGTGCTTGCCGAAGCCTACGACGAGCAGATGGTCAAGGCGCCACCTGCTGAACGGATCAGCGCCGTCACCGACGCACTCGATGCATTCCTCAAATCGGTTAGCAGAAGCGAGAAACTGGCGCCCGAAACGCGCGACGCGCTGCTCGAGCGTGGTCAGGCAATTCGCGAGGGTGTGCCCGAAACGATGCCGCAGATCGAGACACTCCTGGCGATGCCCGGCGCCGATCAGATCGAACTGGGAAGGAAACTGCGCGGGCAGGCGCAGGGACCGATCGACGAATACTTCCGCACCGTCCTCCACCTGAAACCGCACCTTGCGCCGGTTCGCGTCGCCGTCTTTCCACTCAAGCGCAACCACGAGGGGCTGGTTGCCATGGCGCGTGACCTCCGGCGAACGCTTCAGACTGGCAGTTCCTTCCGCACCGTGTACGACGACACCGGCGCCATCGGCAGACTCTACCGCCGTCAGGACGAAATCGGCACGCCATACTGTGTGACTGTCGATTTTCAGTCACTCGAAGATGGGACGGTAACGGTGCGCGACCGTGATACGATGCAGCAGGTCCGCATCCCGGCGTCTGAGGTTAGGGCGTATATTGGGGGATGAGTATCGTGTCGAATTGCAGATTGTTGCGCAAAGCGTCCAGGCGGGTTTCGACGCAACGCTCCACACGGCGTGTTCAAGGGGGTCTGGCACGATGGGCACCCCTGTCCTGATTGTGAAATGTTACGTCCCCGCTCCTGTGTGCGGCAGACGCGCCCTGTCGTCTACCGCCGTCCGCGTGCCGCCAGCCGAATACCTGTCAGGTTGACGATCTCGGCGACTTCGTAGCGGGTCGGCACAGTATCAGGCACCGGGCGAATGTTCAGAATCGGTGGGAAATCCCCTCGTCTGCCATGGATTTCAGCAATCAGTGCCAGGGCCAGTGGCGCCAGCCCGGGAGGGTTGACGACCAGGTCTGCCGTCTGCCACTCATCGGGGCTGAGTCCTGCTGCGTCGGCGAGCTGCCGGGCGGACTCAGCCAGTGGCTGCCCGCGATCAATATGCACCACTATATGGCGTGTATCGGGACGCGCTCCAAGGAGCGTCTCTGTCTGTTCAATTTGAGTCATTGTCAGAGGATGGGAATAGTTAAGAAGAATCATCTGTTTTGTGCTCCTTTCTCATTTATGGTTATGAGCATAGTACGATGTACGATATAACATTTTCTGGTAATGGTGCAATGATGGATCGATCATCAGCTCCCTCACATGACGGCGCCTGCTTGCTGAAGGAGTGCCTTCTCGACGATGAGCGGGCAATGTTGCTGCCTACCCTTGCAGTGCCTGACACACTGCACCGACGATCTGTCGTTCATCGTGCTCGGTCAGTTCCTTGTCGCCAGTGCGATATTCCGGGAGAGTAACCACCTGAATGCCCAATGCATTGATCACTGCCTCGTGTGCATCATTGCGCTCGACGGTAATCACATAGAACTGCTGAGTATATGTTCCAAGATGACGGACTGCATTACTCAATTGCTTGACACCATCCAGTTTCCTCCCGTTTTCGCCGCTTTTCGCTTCAATGATACCCCACTGATTGCCCAGTCGGACGACCAGATCGATGTCAACTTGCCCATCGAGCGCTTTGACACCAACCATTACTTCGTCAACGCGTGGGTGCAGGGCAGTAGCAATCGCTTCTTCAAACGGGCTCCCTCGCCCTGTTCCGTGTTCGCGCCACATACCCGGCCCGAAATGAACATTCAGTATATCGGCCAGGGTCAGACATGCCGATAATTCCTCTGGTGTTTCTTTTTGCAGATCGCCGTTACGCCAGATATAACGATACGCAGTGCTCTTCTTTCGTTCGCTTTCAAGGTAAAGTATCTCAGCCCGATGGCGTTCCGCAACACGATACGCAGCGAATGCCATCGCTTTCGTGCCTCCTGTCAGGTTGAATAGAAACCGATTGCTCGAACTAGAAGACTGTATATGTTCTTCCAGCGCTTTCTCTGTGGCAACGATGTCGTAGGGGTCAACTTCGAGTGAGTATACCTGCGTCGTGCACCGGATGGTCCGGCACAGTCGTTCATAAACCTTTCTGGTTGTATCCGTGTACAGCAAGGTTACAGCATTTGGACGATAGTGTTTGATAGGCAGCAGATTTGGCAGTGGTTGCCCGCCCACCAGCGCAACCATGGCGGTTTGCATACTTATCTCCTCAAATCAGATACAGACAGCCTGCTTAAGATGCCCTTTGCGACATCGTTCAGATCACTCGCCCCTTGGCTCATCAATGCAATCCCTGAGCCAGTTCATCGAGCACAAAGACCGATCCTTCGTAGTGCCCAAAGATGCGCTTTGCATCCCGATCAGCCCAGGCGTCGCA
>JBEPYG010000069.1:0-14971 GCA_041641515.1 Roseiflexus sp. | reverse complement strand
CTGGACTTCCATTGCGCCGATCAGCAGACCGGTGACCGGATGATACACGCCGAACAGCACTCGATCCGGCGCTTCCTGCGCCCGCTGCCATTGAACGCGCACATCATCGAGCGTCAGGCGATCCGCGCGGTCCCCCAGACCGTCGAAGTAGAGCGGCGTTCCCTGGTACACCTTCAACAGGCGCGGCAGGTCGTGCTCGGGAAGCGGTCGTAATTCGATGTAGTCACCGGTCAGCGTTGGAACAGGATCACCGATCATACACACTCACACAGCTTTCTGAACGACATAAAAACGGCGGGTACAGGTTGTTGTCCGCAAACGAGTGCGGAACCCGAGCGACTCATACAACACACGAGCGCTCTCATCACCTTCGTAGCGATCGATCAACGCAATCGTGGCGTCGTGCGCCTGCAGCCGCCACAACCCTTCGAGCAGCACCGCGCGCCCAAGCCCCAGCCCGGCGAAATCGGGATGCACGCCGAGCGGTTCGACATACCCCTCACTTTCTTTTGGTCCCAGCCAGCAGATGCAGAACGCTGCCAGACGACCATCGGGCGCCACCGCAACAACATCAAGTTCAGGAACATACTGTGGCATACACAGGGTGCGTGTGCGCCACTCGATGGTCATGTCGGCTGCGCCGAACGCAGCGCGATGCAGCGCAACATACTCGCGCACTTCACGTCTTCCATCAATCGGGCGCAACGTGAACCCTTCAGGCAAAACCGGCGCCGGCAGCACCCGATCGAGTGAGCATGCCATACGAATCATCGACGGATAATCCGGTGCAAACCCATGCGCCGCGAGAAGCGCGAGCCGATCAAGATCGTGCTCGAACGCATCCACATACAACGTCAACATGCGATTGGTCTGATCGGCAATTTCCTGCGCCCGTTCGGTCGCCCACACCAGCATCAACTCTTCGATACCCGCCTCGCACGCCGCCGGGTGAGCGCACATGTCGAGCGAATGCCACGGTAACTGGATCACAGCGAATCCCAGCAGATGGCCCCCTTCATCTTCCCACAGACTGGCATTGCGCGGGTTATCGAGCGCCCAGGATGCCAGACGATAGGGAAGGTCAACTGCGCGCAGACACTGCTCGGGGAAGGTGTGCGCCAGTTCGATCATGCGCTCAATATCGGCAGCGCCGGTAAAGGGACGTATGGTGATGATCATGGATCGCCCAGGGTGAATGCAGGGCGCGCAGTGCGACGCGCCAGCTCCGCCAGATAGTCGACAACCGCTGCAAGATCACGCTCGCCATACCCGGCAGCTGTGGCGGCAGCGAAATGCGCCAGTGCAGCCGATGCAACCGGTGCAGGTACGCCGGCATCCTGCGCCGTTGCGACCATCGACCGCAGATCTTTGCGCACGCCGGTGACGTCGAATGCTACGTCGTTCGTTTCGCCAAGCAGCGCTGGCGTTTTGCTGCGCAAAGCCGGCAGCGCCACCGGCGAATCCAGATAGACATCGAGCATCGTTTCGAGACTCAGCCCGAATTGCCGACCGATTGCGAGCGATTCGGCGAGTGCCCCCCAAAAGCATGCCATGGTCATATTGAGCGCCAGTTTCATGGTTGTGCCGGCGCCCTGCCCGCCAAGGTGAATGATGCGCCTGCCCAGAACCTGCAACGCTGGCCGGGCGCGCTCCACGTCAGAGGTTCTGCCGCCGACCAGCACCAGGAGTTGACCTTCGCGCGCCGGAGCAACAGTGCCTGATACCGGCGCGTCGAGCAGATGCGCGCCACGCTGCTCGATCGCTTCCGCCAGCGCCAGGATTGTGGCGGTGCGGATGGTGCTCATTTCGATGAACAGGCGACCAGGAACCGGTGCCGCAAGTAATCCTTGCTGACCGCGATAGACTGTTTCGACCGCCGGTTCGTCAGTCAGAATGGTGAAAATGATGTCGCTGCGCGCAGCAACGTCCGCAGGCGTGTCTGCCCAGGTTGCGCCTGCGGAAACCAGTGCATCCGCGCGTGAGCGCGTCCGATTATGCACCGTCAGCGGGAATCCTGCCGCCAGCAGGCGACCTGCCATCGCCTGACCCATGCGTCCCAGCCCGATGAACCCAAGACGTTCCATGCACGGCCCTCGTCATAATGGAGTGATCCAGACATATCATACCACGTCTGAGGGCGAAGGTGACGGTCGTATGAAAAGTGCGAGATGGAAGAGCCTCGCCGGTAACCCTGGCGAGGTCAGCGTCGCCGGTACGTGCGTGAATGTGCATCGTCCTCGGGTTCTTATTGTCCGCTATCCGCAGTGCCGACGATTTCGAGGAACAGTTGTTCGAGCGAGACGCGCTGCGGTGTGAGGGCGTAGAGGCGTGCGCCGCTCGTGACGATATGCTCAGCGATCTGTGGCAAGGCATCTTCGCCGGCAATATCCAGTTCGATCACCCCTGGCGACATTTCCTGAGGCGCGCTGCCACTGACGCAGAACGTCGCCAGCGATGCCATCAGCCCATTCGACGCGCCTGCCACCCGCACCGTCACCCGCACCCTGCCGGCTGCGGCATCGTGCAGGCTCAGGGTGCGCAGGACGCGCCCTTCGCGTATGAACGCCGCCCGATCACACGTCATTTCAACTTCGCTGAGCAGGTGGGAGTTGAGGAATACCGTCGTGCCGTTCGCGCGCAAATCGCGGATGATGTTGCGCACCAGCATACGTCCGAATGGATCGAGCGCCGATGTTGGCTCATCAAGAAACACCAGTTCTGGCTCGTGAATGAGCGCCTGTGCCAGCCCGATGCGCTGAAGCATGCCTTTGGAGAAATCGGTGAGCGGACGCCGCGCGTGCTCCGACAATCCGACGAGCGCCAGCACGTCTGGAATGCGTCGCTGCCGGACTGATGCGGAAAGACCGCTCAGGCGCGCGTGCAGGTCGAGAAACTCGGCGGCCTGCAACCATTCGTGGAAGCGGAAATGCTCCGGTAGGAAGCCAATGCGCGCCATTGCCCGCGGATCGGCAGGTGCAGCGTCCAACACCCGTGCCTTGCCCTCCGTTGGCATGACCAGTCCCAGAAGCATCTTGACCGCTGTACTCTTCCCGGCGCCGTTCGGTCCCAAAAAGGCGAACACCTCGCCGCGCGGCACCTGGAGCGTCAGGTCGGCGACTGCGACTTTCGTGCCATAGACCTTACGCAGACCGGTTGTTTCAATGACGTAGTGTGTTTGCATCTTTTCGCTAACGCACAGCTGTGCAACCTCGATGTGCGTGTTCAGACCTATCGTAACGAAGGTCTTGTTGCGTCGGCGAGGCAACGTCTCACAGCGCTCACGAAAGTCTTCTCGCTGCCGATTCCTTCATCTGGAGATCTTCCCCCAAAGACCCGATTGCGAACTCGTGCGCCGCTGGGTGCAATTGTGGGGCGTCGCTGTACAACGCCCCTGCGGACAATCACCTGCAACCGTTGCGCGTTCGACATCTGAGGGCAGCGCCTACCGCATCGACTCGGCCATCGCCAGGAACGCATCGACGGTCAATCCGCTCCCTGACAGGACGTAGAACCGCTCGCTGCGCTGCCAGTAGAGGCTCTGGTAGCGCCCTTTCTGATCCTGCCCGCTGACCAGCAATCCAGGCGAACCGGCAATCGTTACCTGTCTCAGGGAAGTCATGTCTGCCGGGAAGGGGAAAACCAGCGTGGTGCGCCAGTCGATCTGTGACGCAAGCGCTGCCGCCTGACGCGGCTCCATTCCGAGCATCCGGAGTGCAGCATACCCCAGTTGCTGCATCTCCACACCGTCGGGCAGGGTGACCTGCGGGCTGATCCCCTGCACCAGCATCACCTCATAGCCATCACCGGCGTATCGTGCGCTGACGGCGGGGGACATCTCGGCGACAATCGGCGCGGCGCCGAGCGCATCTGGCAGCGTGACATCAGTGACGCCAGCCAGACGGAGCAGTTCGCGCGCCGACTCGACATTTACCTGAAACTCGAAGGTTGCGCGGTCGGTCACGCCAAATTCGGCGCTGGACGGTGGACGGGGCAGCGTTGGCTGCAACGGCGTGAACCCGACGAGCGTCGCCGCTTCGCTCAGCGAGGAGACGCTGCGTATCTCGGACGAGCCGCTGGTTTGCGTCGGCGGAGTGACGAACAGTGTCTGTGCATCGAAGTTGAGTTGCTGCAACTGCTCCATCCGTTCGTTCGTGACCGGTACAAAGACGACGTTCTGGACGCGAAACACATTTAGCAGTTGATCGGCGACGGCGCGCACCGGCGGAAATGCTAGGAGCGCAAGGACGGCTGCCAGTGCAACTGCCCACCCCATCCAGGGGCGCCATAGTCGGGTCGAAGTCATTGGAATACTCCTTTGTGATGATTGCGGGTATGGTGAATGACTGCCAGCTGATGGCGGTCGCTCACGATCGAGACGACGACGCAGCGCCGCCAGCGCCACAGGAACATCAGGCGGTGATACATGCAACTGCACTGCCGTCTGATCCGCCAGCGCTGTCAGTTCCGCGAGGCGCGCGCGACATTCCGGGCACGCTGCCAGGTGCTCCTGCTGCGCACGCAGCGCCTCCGCCGGGAGTTCACCATCCAGTCCGGCGCGCAACGCGCCATCGTCATAGCATCTGGTCATGGCTGCACCTGCTTTCCAGGCAATTGCTCTCCTGTGTCGGCGGATCGATGGTGCATGTATGCTTCCGCAAACGCGCGTTCGGCGCGGACGAGGAGTGTGCCGACCGAACCGGGCGCAAGGTCGAGCACGGCGGCAACTTCGGCATACGACAACCCGGTGTGGCGCAGGATCAACAACTGCGCCTGACGCTGCGGCAGCATCGCCAGCGCAGCGCGCACCTGATCGCGTTCCTCGGCACGTTCCGCAGCCTCGGACGGATCGTCGGCTGTCGGGGTCTGTGCTGCCCGCTCGATGCGTCTCGCATCCCGTCGTTCGCTGCGCAGCGCATTACGCGCAGTGTTGAGCGCGACTCGGCAGAGCCACGGGCGCACCGGTTGATGGGGCGCCGGCGGTCGCCGGTAGAGGGTCAGAAACGTTTCCTGCGCCGCATCTTCCGCTGCCTCGCGCTTCCCGGTCAGCCCGTACAACACGCGGTACACTGTTGCATAATGGCGGGCGAACAGCTCCTCGAACGCTGCCTCGTCGCCGTGTCGGAGCCGTTCGAGCAGCGCGCCGTCACTTTCGTGTTCCGCCATGTTCGGATTGCTCGCTGTCGCTATCATCGCTCCTGCGCCATCGTTTGTTATAATCATACCTGAAACACCGCTGCGCCGATTTTTGTGACATGGGCGGGCGACATGCTGACGGAGTGAAACCCGCCGCACATGTGCGCACGCGGAAACGAACGGGAGAGTATACGTGTCGATCATCACTGTTGGGGGCCTGACCAAATACTACGGCGCTGAATTGATTTTCCGCGATGTCAGTTTTCAGATCGCGCGCGGCGATAAAGCGGCAATTGTCGGAGTCAACGGTGCGGGCAAAAGTACGCTGCTGCGCATCATTGCCGGCCAGGAAACCCCGACCGGTGGGAGCGTTCATCTGGCGCGCGGCACGCGCCTGGCGTACCTGGCGCAAGAAGCGCGCTTCGCCAGCCGGCGCACGCTGCTCGAAGAAATGTACGTCTCACTTGCGTATCTCAATGCGCTGCGCGATGAGATGACCGCGCTCGAAACCGCGCTCGCAGACCCCGCATGTCCCGATCACAACGACCTGATGGAGCGTTATGGCGAGGTTCTCCACCGCTTCGAGCACGCCGGCGGCTACGACATCGACCGGCGGATCGCCATGATCCTCGATGGTCTGGGGTTTGCCGCAGCGCAGCGCCACGAACCGGTGGCGCGCTTCAGCGGCGGGCAAAAGACCCGCGCCGCGCTTGCCGCTGCGCTCCTGTCCGACCCCGATGTGTTGCTGCTCGATGAGCCGACCAATCATCTCGATCTGGCGGCGCTCGAATGGCTCGAACGTTTCCTGCGCGACTGGGACGGCACGCTGATTGTCGTCTCGCACGATCGCTACTTTCTCGACCGTGTGACAACCCGCACCCTCGATCTGGCGTTCAACCGTCTCGATGGCGATTATCCTGCGCCCTACCAGCGCTATCTGGAACTGAAAGCAGCACGGCTCGAACTGCAACTGAAACAGTATCGCGCGCAGCAGGAAGAGATCGCCCGCACCGAGGAGTTCATTCGTCGTTTCAAGAACAGCCAGCTCAGCAAACAGGCGCGCGGGCGCGAGCGACGCCTGGAGCGCCTGAAAGAAGGATGGGAAGGCGGTTCAGGGCGCGTTGAAGGGTTGATTGCCCGACCGGATCAGCAGAAGAAACTTACCTTCAAACTCGACTCGAACTTGCGTGGCGCCGACCTGGTGCTAAAGATCGAAGATCTGGTCGTCGGGTACGCACAACCCGACGCCGGGGCGCAGCCACTGGCGCTGCTCCACGTCCCTGATCTCGAGATCTGGCGCGGTCAGCGGGTGGCGCTGATGGGACCGAACGGCTGCGGGAAAACGACCCTGCTGCGCACGATCGCCGGTGACCTGTCGCCGTTGCGCGGGCGGGCGCGTCTGGGGAGCAATATCAAGCTCGTCTACTATGCGCAGGCGCACGAGGGGTTGCGGATGGACCAGACCATCCTCAACGAAATTCGCCGTGTTCGACCCGAGATGAAGGAAGCTGAGGCGCGCACGTTGCTGGGGCGCTTCCTCTTCAGCGGCGACGACGTCTACAAACGCATTGCTGATCTTTCGGGCGGAGAACGCGGCAGAGTGGCGCTGGCGCAGCTGATGCTGTTCGGCGGAAATCTGCTGGTGCTCGACGAGCCGACGAACCACCTCGACATCGATGCACGCGAAGCGCTCGAAACGGTGCTGAACGAGTACGATGGCACGGTACTCTTCGTATCGCACGATCGCTACTTCGTCGATGCCGTCGCCGACACGATCTGGATGGTGCGCGACGGGGTCATCGAGGTATTCGACGGTACGTATTCCGAATATATCGCCGCACGCGACGCTGTTCCCGCCACAAAAGCGCTGCTGGCAAACCGTTCGCAGAAACGCGACACGGCGCACGATCCACGTCCTGTTTCGCCAGCAAAGGATGCCCGCGCGCTCAGTCGTGAGCAGGAGCGTGAAGAACGCCGGCGGCAACGCCGGCTGGCGATGCTGGAGGAGGAGATCGCCAGTCTCGAAGCGAAACTCCGCGATCTCGAAGAAGCGCTGAATGCTGCCAGCGCTGCGGGTGACGTTCAGCGCGTGACATTCCTGGGCATCGAGATGGTCGAAGTGCAGGAAACGCTGGACGTGCGGTACAATGAGTGGGCGGCAATCGCAGCCTAGTGGCGACGCTGTTAGTGTCTTCATATGGGGGCTTCGACCCGTTTGCGGGTGTTGATTTGACAGGTGCTGTGTCTCGAGGAAACGGTGAAGGGAACCTATCTGCTCATTCTGCGGCTCGACCGCGACATTGCAGGGTTACCCATCGGTCGACTCGGCGTACTGCATTTTCCTGCCGGGTATTACCTGTATGTCGGCAGCGCCTTCGGCTCCGGCGGGTTACCGGCGCGCCTGGCATACCATGCCCGCCGGGAAAAAACGCGCCCGCACTGGCATATCGACCATTTGCGCGCACACGGACACCTCGAAGAAGCTTGGTGTGTCGTCTGTTCGGAGCGTCTCGAGCGTCTGTGGGTTGATGCGCTGAGCGCCACAGCTGTTGTTCGGCCGGTTGCTCCAGGTTTTGGCGCAAGCGACAGCTCGTGCAAAAGCCACCTGTTCTTTTCTTCCACCCGACCGCCGCCGCGTGTTTTGACCGATGCGCTGCTCCAATGCATCGAACGAGCGCCGGTCTGTGTGAAACGCCTGAACATTGAAATTTGCACCTTCGACAACGCATGACTGATCACCAACCACATACGTTCGATAGCACGCCTGACGTTGCCACCCTGCTCGAGCAGTTGCGTGCAGAAGTGCATGCACAGCACGCAGCTCGTCGCCACAGCGGCGACGATCCGTTGCGGCGCGCCCTGCAGCGCAGCCTCGATGACCTCGAAATCACGCGCGTGGTCAGTGCGCACTGGCCTCTCACCGGGCGCACCCTGCCACAAAAGGTGATGGCGCTGGTCAACAAAGTGGTGCGGCGCTACCTGCGCTGGTATATCAACCCGATCGTCGAGCAGCAGAATGCGTTCAATGACGCCGCTGCGCGCACGCTGCGCCTGCTGGCGGAAGCGTATCAGGAACTGGCGAATCAAACGGCGGAGCGACAGGAAACCAGCACGCAGGCGGACAACGGTGGGAGCGCAGCACCAGACGATGGTCGCACCGGTGATGACGTAGGCGCAGAGGAACCGCTGAGCGCTGCAATCGACCCTGACTCTGCGCCGACCTATGCCGATCTCATGGCGCAGGTGCGCGAGCGTGCTGCTGCGGAGCCTCCCGCGCGCTTCATCGAACTGGAACTGAATGATGCCGTGACCCAGGCTCAATCGCGGCAAACCGTCACCGCACACTGGCCCCTTGTCGGACGCACCGTCGTCGAAAAGGCGATCGCGCTGCACAACCGGATGGTACGCCAGTATCTGCGCTGGCTGATCAATCCAATCGTCGAGCAGCAAAACGCCGCCAACGACGCATTGACTGCTGCATTGCGCAACCTGATCCGCATCGATGCCGCGCTCCGCGCCGAAGTCGCCGCCTTCCGCGCTTCCCGCCAGCGACGGCGATAACCAGGGTGCGCTATTCGCCAGATGTGCATCGATTAAGATAAACGGTCATGTCCGACATCATCACTATCGTTGTGCCATGGTTCGGTCCTGATACGGCTGGCGGCGCCGAGACGCAGGCGCGTCAGCTTGCTGCGGCGATCCATGCCCTCGGCGTGCCGGTCGAGGTCTGGACGACTGACGGGCGCGACTCGTTCAGCCCGCCAGTTCCGCACTACCGCACCGGCGCAGATGTCGTCGATGGCGTGGTGGTGCGGCGCTTTCCGCTCACACCGCCTCGTCCCGCACCTCACGACCCGTACATTCCGGCAGCGGTGCAGCGCGTCGGTCTCCCTGCCGACTGGATGGATGTTCCAGATCACGAGCAGCGACTGCTGGCGTCACTCGTGTCGAGCGATGCGCTCCTCGACGCGGTCGTTGCCGAACGTGACCGGCGGCGTTTCATCTTTATGCCCTACCCGTTCCCGACGACCTTCTGGGGCGCCCTGCTCGCCGGCGATCGCGGGTATCTGTTGCCGTGCCTGCACGATGAACCGTATGCGCGGTACGGCGCTTACCGCTGGATGTTCCGCCACACCCGGCGCGTACTGGCCAACAGTCCTGCCGAACGCGCACTCGCGCTGCGCCTCTACAATCTTCCGCCGGACCGGGTGGTGATGGCGGGTGAAGGAATCGACCTGACTCCGCGCGGTGATGGCGCGGCATTTCGCGCAAAGTATGGGCTCCAGGGTCCACTGTTGCGCTACGCAGGCCGGCGCGACAGCTCGAAGAACTTTCCGCTACTGCTCATGTACCTGCGCGAATACTGGGCGCGGCGGGGAACGCCGCTGACCCTGGTGCTGACCGGACGCGATCCGGTGGACATCCCGCCGCCGTTGAAGGCGATTGTGCTCGATCTGGGGGATGTCGGCGTACAGGAGCGCCACGACGCCTACGCCGCCGCCGATGTGTTCATCCAGCCTTCGACCTACGAAAGTTTTTCGATTGTGCTGATGGAGTCGTGGTTGCAGGGGGTGCCTGCGCTCGTCAATGCGCGCTGCGATGTCACCCGCGAGGCGGTCGAAGCCAGCGATGGCGGGCTGAGTTTCGACGGATTTGCCGAATTTGCCGCTGCGCTCGATCTCCTGCTGGAAAACCGTGTGCTGCGGCGTGCGCTCGGAGCTCGCGGACGCGCCTGGGTGCTGAACAATTGCCGCTGGGAAGACGTTGCGCGCCGCACCGTGGCAGCCGTGATGGAATAACGTGCAGATCTGAGACCTGAGCATCCGCATGGTCGTCGCATGCCGTACTTCTAGCGGAATACCGGGAGTAACATCATCGATGAATTGCACTGCATCCCCCATCGCTATTGGCATCAACGCGCGCCTGTTCCCGACCAACTGGCGCCCGGTGTCACAGGAGATCACCTTCGCACGACGCCTCGGATGCGACTGTATCCAGATCCACGGACGCGAGCAGGGCATTGATGCGGCATACCTCGGTATGCCGCTCGAAGCAGCTGGCGACCTGCTCATCGACAACGGCGTATCCGCCGTGATGGAAATCGTTGTGCGTGTGGGAGCGAATGGGCGCACCGCCTCCGGCACAACCCCGCTTGAGGTGCTGCACAACAACCTGGACGCCATTCGGTCGCTGGCAATCCGCCATGTACATTGGCACTTTGCACCGGCAACGTACCTGCCCGATGCCGACCTGCGCACACTGGAAGAGACGCTGATCGACACCCTGCGCGCCGGGGTCGATGTGGCGCACACCCACGGTTTTACCCTTGCGCTGGAGCACAACGAACCGGATGTGCCGCTCTTCGCGCGCATCGCGGCGATCACCCGTGCGCTCGAAGCTGCGCCCGAACTGGGGTTTGTGTGGGATCTGAACCACACCCCGCCCGACGAACTCGACGACTGGCTCGACCTGGCGCCGCGCATGACCCTGCTCCACGTCTCCGACACGCCGCTGCCGGCGGTTAACCATCACCTGCCGCTCGGTCAGGGAAGTATCGATTTCGACGATCGCTTCTGCGAACTTCGGAAACGAGGGTACCGGGGAGCGGCCATTCTCGAAATCGGTGGCGTTCCCAAATCAGGAGGCTTCGGGCGCGACACCGACGAGGCGTTGTGCGACTCGGTCGCGCGGCTGCGACGCGCTGTGTGTGGGTGACGTCGCGTAACGCCGGGGGCGCAGCTGGCTCGCCCGCATCCCCCCGCCTGTGTTTATCGTGGCGGTGAGCTGCGTAGCTGCATCATACCAATTGGAATTGAACAAACCGCGCAATGCTATCACAGCAATCTCCAATCCAAAATCTACAATCTCAAATGGTATGAGGGGCTGAAATGGTCTCAGATCTGGTATGATACCAGGCGAAACGTTGTTGTGGTGAGTTGCAGATCCGCCCAGTTGGAAAAGGGAGGCGTCCATGAAACTTTCACCTGCCAAAGTCGAGCAACTGGCGGCAGCGCTTGTCGATTACCTGGCAGAAGTGGATGGCGTCATGTTTCGTGGCGACGACAGCCAGCTGCGTCTGGCAGTGCAGCAGATTATGACCGATGAACTGATGGTCGAAGAACTGCTCGATGCCGAGATCCACAAGATGTTGCAGGCGTACAAGTATGAGATTACAATGGGTCGCCTGAGCTACGACGATCTGTTCAAAAAGACCAAACAGCGCCTGGTGCGTGAGCGCAGACTGGTGCTGTGATCACTCTCCGTCCCACCGGTAGAGCCGTCGGTACACATCGTACTGGGCAATCACAGACTTGACATAATTCCTGGTTTCAGCGAAGTCGATCCGCTCGGCGAAAAGGTCCGGGTCGGTAATCGGCGCACCCCCCGACCAGCGGCGTGCATTGCCAGGTCCGCCATTGTACGCGGCAAGCGCTCCTTCCAGGCTTCCGTTCATCGCCGTCAGCTGGCGGCTGATGTAGAACGCGCCAAATCGCACACTCAGATCAGGACGGTAGAGATCAATCTCGCGGAAGCCGGTTACTCCCAACGCCTGCGCAATCCCCTGACCGGTGGCAGGCATCACCTGCGCCAGACCGCGCGCCCCAGCCCACGAGGTCGCCGCCGGATCGAAGGCGCTCTCCTGGCGCAACAGCGCAAACATAAATGCGGGATCGACACCGAATTCACGCGCACGCGCCAGCACGACCGGTGTAAAGGGCACGGGATACAGCAGCCGTCGCAGCGCCAGAGGCGCACTTGCCGGATCGCCGCCGGGCGCCAGGCGCACCAGACGATTGGCTGCACGCAACGCCACACTGGCGATGCCATGCTCATGGGCATACCGCCCAAGGAGGTACAGGGCATATGGGTCATCATTGCGCGCCGCAAGCGCCGTTGACCACTCCGCCATCGCTTCAACGCGCAAATTGAGCGCGTCGAGGTCGAGTGCGCGCTGCACCGCTGGATCACCCGCGGGGTCTGGCAGGTCCTGCGGTGGTGCGCCTGCCCACGAAGCAAGCCACTCCTCGGCAGAGCGCCAGTCATCGGCGCTGATCGGGGCATCAAGCGGCAACGCGCCGGTTTCCTGGCGATTGAGGATGGCACGCGCGCGCGCAGCTGGATAGGAGTCCGGTGCAGTGGCGATTATCTGTTCCAGCGCAGCGTATCCTGCACCAGTATCGCCAGCTGCAAGCGCCGCGCGCGCCGCCCAATAGCGCGCCCGCAGCGCCACGCTCCCCGACGTGGCAGCTGCCAGTTCTTCCCACGCCTGCCGCGCCTGCGCCGTCTGCCCCGACGCAAACAGGTGTAACCCGCCAGCAAACCATGCGTCCTGTGCTAGCGGCGCCGTCGGATAGCGCCGCCCGAGGTCGAGCCGCTGCTGCGCGGCAGCATCCGCGTTGCCGAGCCGGTCGAGCAGTATCGCCGCGCGGCGCAACGCCTCCGGTGCACGCGGGTCTTCCGGCAACGCAGCTGCAAAATCACGGTATCCCTGAATGGCAGCCTCGGTCGCGCCGCTTTGACCGACAGTCTGGATCCGGTCGAGACGCGCCTGAATGCCAGCAGTGCTCTCGCCAGCCGCAGCAATCGCGGCATCGAGACCTTCCAGAGCCGCCGCGAAGTTTCCCAGTTCGCGCAACGCCAGCGCCCGCCGACGCAGCAGATCGGCGCGCTGTGTCTCATCGGCAGTGGTGAGCGCAGTATCGAGCGCGGTGAGCACATCGGGCCAGCGACCGTGCGCTTCATAAACGCGCGCTGCCAGTTCGGGCGGAAGGGCAATCTCAGGATCGGTGCGGAGTCGATCCACCGCCGCCAGCGCCGCAGGCAATCCTGGCGCGCGTTCGAGACCTTCGATGAGCCAGGCGCGTGCCGTCGCCAGGTCCCCCTGGATGCGGGGCAGATCGGCGAGTTCGATCAGCAGGCGAGCACGGTACTCCGGCTGCTGCGCCAGATCGAGCAACTCGACGGCGAGTTGCAGCGCTGCATCGTTCTGCCCGAGATCGCGGCGTGTGCGGATGGCCGCTTCATACGCCATGGCACGCTGTCCGCGAGCAATCTCGCTCCGTGCAACCGTTTCATACCCTGTTGCCGCATCTTCGAGACGACCGAGCGCACCTTCCTGCGCTGCCTGACGCATACGCGCATACGGCGCTGCGGGTGTGGCAAAAGCGCGGTACTGCTCATACGCCGCAACCGCTGCCGCGTGCGATCCGGCCTCCTCGTGGCTGCGTGCGATCCAGAACCATGCGCGCGCTGCTAGTTCGTCCTGCGCGCCATCGGCAACGAACGCGGTGAGCGCCTCGACTGCCGATGTCCAGCGTTCACGAAGGGCGAAACTTTCCGCCAGGTAGAAGCGTGCCGTGCGCCCCACTGGCGTCCCCGGCGAGGCGTTCATGGCAGCGAAGAACGCCTCGGCAGCTGCATCGTAATCACCGGCAGCGCGCCGTTCCATCCCACGTGCAAGCAACTCATCAGGAGGTGCTGCGGGGGATGGTGTGGTATCAGTCGAAGACGACGCGGGGACAGATGTGGCATCGGGTGATGGCGGAGGCGTACTATCGAGCTGCGCCACACCCGGCGCAAGCGGCGCAGGGATTGACGTTTCCGGTGCTGGTATCGGATCTTCCGGCGCACAGGCGATCAGCGACACTGCCAGCGCCAGTGCGCACCACAGGCAACGCATAGCTGCATTGTACCACAAGTACCACGTGGAGGTTCAGAGGAAGCTGCCGAAGTCGAGAATCGGCGGCGGGAAGGCTTTTGCAAGCGCCATGAGACGTTGCCCCGCCGACGCAAAAACGCGCCATGGTTCCGATACGTGTGACCACTGAGGTGCAAAGAGTCGCCGGGTGCGCGGGCGTCTTGCCCCCTGAGCTTGTTTTCATCGCGGCGATGTACGCAAGCGGATGACCCATGAACACTGCACCTGTGAAAAATGGTATAATCCGCGTAAGCCTCTTTGTAGCAGGATGCTCGTATGCGGATTGCCATCTTTACGGAGACCTTTCTGCCCAAAATCGACGGCGTGGTCTCGGTTCTCTGCCTCGCATTGCAGCATTTACGGGATAAAGGGCATGAGGTGTTGCTCTTCGGTCCACCCGATATGCCCGATACGTATGCCGGGCATCGCCTGGTGCGCACGGGGGGGCCGCGCTTCTGGCTCTATCCCGAACTTCGGATCAATCTGCCGAGCGGGAAGATTGTACGCGAGTTGCGCGCATTTCAGCCCCATCTTGTTCACGTCGTCAATCCTGCCTTCCTCGGTCCCACCGGCATCACGCTGGCAAAGATGTACAACCTGCCGCTGGTTGCGTCCGCGCATATGGACATCACCAGTTACACGACGCACTACGTCGGCGCGTGGGGTGTGCCGATCGCCTGGTGGCTCTTCCGTACCGGTCACAATTTCGCTGATCTGAACCTGGTTCCTTCGAGCGCTATGCTGCAACAGGTGCGCGAACGCGGCTACCGACGGGTACGCTGGTGGCATCGCGGCGTCGATACAGAGCGGTTTCGTCCTGATCTGTGCAGCGATGCGATGCGTGATCGGCTGAGCGGCGGTCATCCCGACGAGTTTCTTGCGGTGTATGTCGGGCGTATTACGCGCGAAAAGAATGTTCATCTGTTGCGTGATGCGGTTTGTGGACTGGACGGGGTGCGATTGGCACTGGTCGGCGGCGGGCCCGAACTGGAACAGATGCAGGCATACTTTGCTGGCACAGAAACTGTGTTTACGGGATACCTGCGCGGTGATGATGTGGCGGCGGCGTATGCGTCAGCGGATGTCCTGGTGTTCCCCTCGACCAGTGAAACGTTCGGTATGGCGCCGCTCGAGGCGATG
>JBEPYG010000068.1:5176-15024 GCA_041641515.1 Roseiflexus sp. | reverse complement strand
CACTCGACGAACTCGACGGGACGCAACTTGCACCGGTTGCCGCCGAATACCTGAACAGCGATGCACTGACACGGATCGGACAGTCTGGCGTCTGTGCCCTGGCGCTAGCTGCCGAAGGGTTGCCGCAGGCAGTCGAGCGCCAGATGCGCGATATGGGCGCACTGGTGCAGCGTCATGGCGCGCAATCGGTCGAGCGACTGGAAGGCGATGATGCGCAAATCCTCTGGTCCAGGATTGCCGATCTTCCACAAACCGCAGCGCTCGCCGATGATGAGGCGGTCGTGAAACTAGCTGTCTTACCGGCAGATGTGGCGGATGCCGTGTCACACTGTGAGGCATCCGCGCGGCGTGTTGGAGCGTCGGTCTGTATCGGAGCGCGCGCGCTGAGCGGCATTCTGTACCTGCGGGTGCGTCCTGTCACATCCGTCGCACTCACCAGCTTGGTCGCGGACCTGCCAGGGGTGCAGTGGGTGGCGACAACACTGCCGGACACGCCGCGCTGGGGTGCACCGCCGCAGGGCATTGAAGTCATGCGGCGCATCCGCGCAGAGTTCGATCCGCTACACCTCCTCAATCCAGGACGATTCCTGCCAGGAGTCTGAACAGTCTGAGAAGAGCATCGCCTGACGACAATGGAGCCCCTGATCACCACAAGTGAATGGACAGGTCTGGGTATCTCCTACGCCTACGCGATCGGCTTACTGCTGTCTGGTGAAGCGTTGCATCGCTTTGCCGGATTACCTGCCGATCTGACACGCAAGATCATTCATATTGGCGCGGGGATGTGGGTCTTTGGCGTTCTGGCGCTCTTCGACCGCTGGGAAATCGGCATCATCCCCTTTGCAACCTTCATTGTCGTCAACTTCGTTCTTTACCGGTACCGCATCGTGCGCGCCATGGACCGCGAGGATAGTTCGCCCGGCACGATCTACTTTGCTCTTGCCATCACACTGATCTTTGCCTTCCTGTGGCGTCCGCAGGGACCGGTCGATCGCGGCGTGGCGGCGACAGCCGGGGTGATGGCAATGACGTGGGGTGATGCACTGGCAGCGCTGGTGGGTCAGCGCATCGGCAGACGCCGATATACGATCGGGCAAAGCAGCCGCACGCTGGAAGGATCCGCAGTCATGTTTCTTGCGAGCGCTGTCGCCATGCTCCTGACCATGCTGTTACTGCCGGGGTCGACGTGGGCGCCGTTCGCGCCCGTCGCCGATCCGGTTCGTGTGGTCGTTGCTGCGTGTCTGGGCGCTGCCGTTGCCACTGCTGTCGAAGCCGTATCGCCGCATGGAACGGACAACTTGAGTGTTCCCATCGCTGCAACGGCAGTGGCATTGCTGGCAGGTATGTGATCAACGGTTTGCTTTGATCCGGCTGGCAAACTGCTTCCGCGCTTTCATCACCTTGGGCGCGACAACCGCCATGCAATACCCCTGATACGGGTTCTTCACAAAGTATTCTTGGTGATACTCTTCCGCCATCCAGAACTCTGTGAACGGTTTCACTTCGGTCACAATCGGGTTCTTCCAGATCTTTGCCGCATTCAGGGACGCAATCATCTCTTCGGCAATCCGGCGCTGCTCCTCGTTGTGGTACAGAATGATCGAACGGTACTGCGGACCGACATCGGCGCCTTGGCGGTTGAGCGTGGTTGGGTCGTGGATGCTGAAGAAGATGTCGAGCAGATCGCGGAACGTGATCACCTGCGGATCGAAGGTGATCTGCACCACCTCGGCGTGACCGGTTCTGCCGGTGCAGACTTCCTCGTAGGTGGGGTTGATCTTATGCCCGCCGGCATACCCCGATTCAACGCTGATGACCCCCTCGATTTCGTCGTACACGGCTTCGAGACACCAGAAACATCCGCCGCCGAGTGTGGCGACGTCGTGGTTTGAGACGGATTGTTCGCTCATGATAGCTCCTCTGCGTGTGTGTTCTACATCAGTATACGTTACGCGGATGTGTTCGAGTCAGGGGTTGTTGCTGAGGTGAACATAGCTCCTAGGTCTACCATTTTAGGTTGGAGATTTTGGATTGTCGATCAACGCTCTCTATTCCCCTGGTGTGCTATAATGCGCCGTCTGAACGAAGGCAGAACACGTCGCCAGGAAGAACCATGAAAGGAACGTGGCGCCGTGCAGGCGCTGGTGTTGTAGTTGCGCTCAGCATCTTCCTGATCATCGCCGGCATTGCGCTTGTGCAGGAACGCACCGAACGTTGCGCCGTCGTGCCAGTGATCGCCGGTGATCTCCTGGAAACGCCCGATTTTGCGAATCTGGCGCCTGGTACGCCATCCGGAGTCCTGTTGCCGGCTGGATGGAGCGGCGCCGCAACCGGCGTCCAGGTCGGTGATTTTACAGTCTCTGGCAGGGGACGATCATTTCAACTGCTTGGAATTGCCAATCATCTCCGCACCCCTGAGGTTGCGGTGCGTGCCGGTCAGTCGTACTGCGCTGTTGCACAGGCGCTTGCCGACTCGACTTCGGCGACGCGGATGCGCCTGGGGTTTCACTGGCTCGATGCTGGCGGCGATGTTCTACGTATCGACTGGAGCGGCTGGCAGGAGGTGCGTCGTTGGGATGGTCCAGACGACGTTCAGCCCTGGTCGTTGATCGGCGGCGGGTTTACTGCTCCTGCTGGCGCGGTGCGCCTCGCCGTCACCTTTCATCCCGCTTCGGATGACCGGGTTTATCTGGACACAATTCGCATCCGGCGCGGGCGCTTCCCCGCCTCCGGCGACATGCCGCTGTTGCTTCCAGAGCGACCCGATGGCGTGACTGTGCTTCCCTGGCCCCGCGGCGCGCGTGGTGCGCTCTCGTTCTCGTTCGACTGGGAAACGACGATGGGCGGGTTGATCCACTCGCGCTCGGTCGATGATCCAAACTTCGACCAGGACCCGGTGGCGCGCGGAATGCGTATGCGCGAAGGAGTGACGACAACAGTGGAACTCTTTCGTCCATACGGCATTCGTGCCACGTACTACGCAACCGGGTACAACTTTCTGATCGGCAACCGTGAACAACGGCGCTTCATGGGAGACCCGACATTCTCCTGGGCGAATCGCGCGAACCGCTGGCAAACCGACGCCTGGCAGCAGCAGCCCTGGTTCTCGCCCGACCCGTATGGCACGGTAGACACCGATCCGGCATGGTACTTTGGCGACCTCATCCCACTGCTCCAGCGTGAAGGGCATGACATTCAGAGTCACACATTCAGCCATCTGTACGGCGGACTTGCCAGTGTCGAAGAGTGGCGCAGCGATCTGGCTGAGTGGCGCTCAGTCGCTGCTGAGCGCAACGTTCCTCCGGCGCGGTCGCTGGCGTTTCCCTGGAGCAGCAGCGCGGGAATGAGTTATGCGAACTGGCAGGCGCTTGCAGAAGCGGGCATCACGTCGGTCACCCGTACAAACTGGAACCCGCGCCAGCCACAGTACCATATCGTCAGCGTGAACGACCCGCACTGTCGTCCGGTGCCCGGGCACGAAACGATTCTCGCCTGCCCCGATTTCTACCTGACCGAACGCAGCGCTGCCGAGGCATTGACCGTGATTGATCGCGTCATTGCTGCGGGTGGTATGATCGACCTGTGGGCGCATACCGAGGAAGTGGTCAGTCCGGCGCAAATCGCGGCCTGGGGGAAGGTTGTGGAGTATGCCGCAGCACGCCGTGATGCCGGCGATCTCTGGATCGCGCCACTGGCGGAGATTGCTGAGCGACAGCAGGCAGTGGCGCTGGTGCAGGTCGAGAGCCGAGAACCGGGCATTGCGAACCGGGAGCTGGAAGGTGATCTGGTCAGGTTGATTATTACGAACAGGAGCATGACGGATCTGCGGGAACTGACGATAGATTTGCCGTTTCAGGCGGCGAGCGCTGCCAGCCTGACAGATGGCAGGCACTATTTGCTGCGTGGCTCTCTGCTCATCTTCGACCTGGCGGCGGGCGAAACGATAGAGGTAGAGGTATGGCCAGGATAGAGCAGGCGCACCTAGTAGCAGCGCCTGTGCGTGAGACGTGGCCGGTGCGCGCGATCCCGTTCGTTGTGCTGACGATCGGGGCGCTGGCAATGATGCATCCAATCCTGGGCGCGCCAACCATGCAGATCATTGGCAAGCCAGGCGATAACATTCAGTATGTCTATGCTGCCGGCTGGATCGCCGAAGCGTTACGTATCGGCACATCGCCTTTCGTCGACTGGCGGATCAATGCCCCCGATGGGCTGGCGCTGCTGTCCACCGATGTACCATACTTCGGGTATGTCGCCGTCGCACCATTCACCTGGCTCTTTGGAGCGGTTTTTGGTTACAATGTACACCTTGTGCTGTGCCATGCACTCTCTGGCCTAAGCGCATATCTGTGGATACGACGCCTGACCGGCAGCATTACTGGCGGGCTGGTTGCCGGCCTGGCGTTCATGCTGACGCCGTTTCGTGTGGTACATAGCTATGGCCATCCACAGATCGTGAGCACTTATGCGTTGCCATTGTTCTTCTGGGCGCTGGACGAATCGTTGCACCAGCGGCCCGGACGCCGGGCGTTGCTCGGGCTGACCGGCGCGACGTTCTTACTGAGCACGGCAGCGCAGTACTATCTGATGATTGGCCTGGTTAGCGGCATGGTATATGCCTTGCTGACTCTGGCAACACGGCGGCTCAATCCGTTGCGCGGCGCCTGGCTGGCGGCGCCGGCAACACTGGCAGGAGCACTCCTTGGATCGGCGCCGTACCTGATGGTTTCACGCAGTGGCATTTATACCACGTATAATCTTGATGCTGTACGCATGTGGTCGGCCAGCCCGATGAACTTCGTTGTACCATCACATCTGCATCCGCTCTGGGGCGAAATTGTCGACCGCCTGCGCCCAGAGACATTGTGGATCGAAAAAACGCTGTATGTTGGCCTGGTCGCTGCAATCCTGGCGCTGGTTGCGCTGCGCGGGTTCGACCGGCGGAATGCCTGGTTCGGGACGGCGCTCGTCGCGGCGATGCTGGCGCTCGGTACCGACCTGCATACGGGCAACCTGCCGTTGCAACCGGAGAATCCGTTCTGGCTGCCAGCTTATTACCTCAACCAGTTGCCGGTACTGGAGTTGATACGGGTATGGGCGCGCTTCGGTGTGGTGACTATTCTGTTTGTCGCTCTGCTGGCAGGTGTCGGAGCGGCGCGTCTGGTTCAGTGGAATGGTATACGGGCGAACGTGACCAATTGGAATGGCAGCGTAGCACATATTGCCCCCGGGCAAGCAGCGCTCGCGGTGGCGCTGGTAACGCTGGTGATCATCGACCTGCTGCCAGGGCGAATGGATAGTTTCACGCTCAAACCGCGCCCGATAGATACCTGGCTGGCCCAACAAACCGAGCCGTTCGCTGTCGGGTTTGTGCCGGTGATTGACGACATCACAAACTACCGCATCCTTTTCGGCACATTGTTTCATGGCAAACAGACGTTCGCATTCATGCACCCGGCGCACATACCGCCGGCATTCGAGGATTTCAACGAGCGCTCGCGCGGTTTCCCCGACAGCATCTCTGCTGCACGATTGCGCGAACTGGGGGTGCGGTACCTGTTGCTGGAAAAGCCAATCTTCGATGGCAAACGCGCCTTTCGCTGGAGCGTCGTCGAACAACGGCTGGCGCAGACGCCTGAGCTATATGTCATCACGCAGGTGGAAGACGTGGTCGTTGTAGGATTCCGATAGTATCGGTTGCAGGTCGTGAGATGGCGCGTGTAGCAGTGCCGACAACCTGGATTGTGGCGCTCGGTCGTCAGCGCGGGCCACTGCGGCTGTACCAGTGGCTCTGGCTGTTGTTGTGCACCGTGGGCGCTTTGCTGGCAGCTGCACCGCGCATTCTGTCGCAGCCGATCCGCTATGAAACCGTCGCTGCTGTCCAGATCGACGCTGCCGGGCGCTACCGCGAGTTGTATACCGACGGTCAGCCGGACGACGACTACCGCGCTGTTGAGATGCAGGCGTTTGAGTTGCTCAGAGCGCGCCATCCCAATCTCGGCGGACCGACGTATGCCGTCCGTTTTGTGCCACAACCTGACGGGCGGGTTGAGATCATTGCTACCGGGCGCACTCCCATCGAAGCGCAGATGCTGGCTAATGAAGCGGCAGAGACCCTGGCGCGAACAGTGCGCGCTGCCGGAGGACGTGAGATTCTGCGCAACCTGATGGGTTGGGAGTTAACCGAAGCATTGCAGGGACGCGAGCCGGGAACCACGTTCCAGCGTCTGCTGCGCGAGATTATTCGCACGCAGGCATTTCCACTCAACCGCGCGGTCGAGCCGGTTTCAGCATACGTCACCGTCGATCAACTGCCGCGCGAAGAATTGAGCGACCTGACTCGCGCCCTGGAAGTGCGAGAGGAACAGCTGACCCGCATCGACATTCCGGCGCTGGAGTTGCGTCGCACAACGGCAACCGGCGCGATCGTACAACAGATCGATGCCGATCTCGTGCGTTTGATAGCAGGACGGCAGTCCATCCGTGACGCGCTCGGCTACCTCTACAGCAGACTGAGCGCCCGTTTTGCGCCTGATGCACCGAGTGACGCCTATCGCGCGGTGCAGGCGCCGTTGCCGGAACAGGCTGTTGATCGGCGTATCCCGCTGCTTCTGACCGTAGCTACGATTGTGGGGCTGGTTTTCGGTGCGGCCGGCGTCGCGGTCGATCGCAGCGCTGGCGCAATGCGCAAAATCCTTGAACTGTGGGCATACCGTGAGTTGATCCGCAATCTGGTGGTGCGCGACTTACAGGTGCGTTACAAAGGGAGTGCACTCGGCTACCTCTGGACGCAACTTGCGCCGCTCCTGCTCATGCTGGTCTTCTGGTTCGTTTTCAGCGTTTTCTTTCAAGCAGATATCGCCATGTTCCCGGTGTTTCTGCTGGTTGGCCTGCTGCCGTGGAATTTCGCCAGCGAAGCGGTCAACGGCGGGACGCGCAGCGTGATCGATAATGCTGCGCTGGTCAAAAAGGTATTCTTCCCGCGCGAGGTGCTGCCGCTCGTCTCGGTGCTGTCCAGCCTGGTGAACTTTGTGCTGTCGCTGCCGATGCTGCTGCTTGTGATGGCCGCAGTCCAATGGATGTACGCGCCGCTGCGCGCAACCGGCGCATGGACGAACTTCTCGTGGACGTTTGTGTATCTGCCGGTGTTGATCGGCCTCCAGACGATGTTTCTGGCAGGGGTGGCGTTGTTTCTGAGCGCGCTGGCAGTGCGGTACCAGGATACTGTTCACCTGATCGGCATTTTTATTCAGTTCTGGTTCTTTCTCACGCCGGTCATCTATGCGCTCGATCGGGTCGTCGGTCCGATGGCGCAACTGGTGCGCTGGCTGAACCCGATGGCGTCGCTGGTTGAGTTCTATCGCGAGATACTGTATGGCAATGCGGTCGCGTTTGGTCAGATTCCGACTCCAAGCCTTCCAGCGCTCGACAGCGTGCTGCGTGTGCTGCTGACCGCTCTGGCGACGCTGGCGATTGGCTACTGGTACTTCCAGCGCTGCAGCGGTGAATTCGGGGAAAGGCTGTGATCAGGCAAGAGGGGATCGGGTTCTGGACATCGGGTTATGAGAGCGGTATGACAGCTCTGAGGATTCAGCATCCATTTTGTCGCCCACATTTCTCGACCAGTGATCGACAACGTTCAATGTCCAACGTCCAACGTTCAACGTCCGATCCGCAGCTTCCACCCGTGACCATTATCATTCTCACCTGGAATGGTCTGGAGTACACCCGCCGCTGTATCGAGAGTATCCGTGCACATACGAGGGGTGTTGAGTATCACGTGCTGGTGGTCGATAATGGCAGCAGCGATGGGACGCTTGAATGGTTGCGCGCCCAGGAAGACATCCAGGTGATTGCGAATGACCGCAATCTGGGATACGCACGCGGCAACAACCAGGGCATGGCAGCAACGCCGCCGGATCACGATGTGCTGTTGCTCAACAACGATACCCTGATTATTCAGGATCACTGGCTTGCTCATTTGCGCGATGTGGCTCACAGCCACCCGGCGTATGGCATCGTCGGGTGTACACTGCTGCACGCCAGTGGATTGCTGCAACATGCCGGAACGTATATGCCGCTGGATAGTTTCTGGGGGTATCAGATCGGCGGCGGTGAGGCATACATCGGGCAGTATCCGGGGGTGCGCGAAGTGGAAGGGATCACCGGCGCGTGCATGTACATCCGGCGCGATGTACGCGCGCGGATCGGTGGCTTCGATGAGGCGTACACCTCCTACTTCGAGGATACCGATTACTGTCTGCGGGCGCAGCAGGCGGGGTTCAAAGTCGTCTGCACCGGCGGCACGCAGGTGGTGCACGACGAGAACACCAGCGCCAGGATCAATAATGTGTCGTGGCAGGCGATGTGGGACGAAGGGCGAGAGACGTTTACCCGCAAGTGGCGTTCGTTCTATGATCAGAAGTATCGCCGCGCCATCGTCTGGCATTCACTGGTGGCATCACCATCCGGGTATGCCACCTCGTCGCGTGAACTGGTGATTGCGCTCGACCGGTGCAGTATCGATGTTCGTCTGGCGTGCATCTGGGGGAATGATTTCACCGAACCGTTGACGGGGGATCCGCGCATCGATCAGTTGCGCGCTCGTCCTAAAGATACGGCGCTCCCGCAGGTGGTCTACCATCAGGGCGACTCGTTTATCAAGAACAGTGGTCGCTATCGCATTGGGTATACCATGATCGAGACCGACCGCCTTCCAGATGAGTGGGTCTATCAGGCGAACCAGATGGACGAAGTCTGGACGCCGACTCATTGGGGGGCGGAGGTATTTCGCGCCAGCGGTGTCCGGCGTCCGGTTTACGTCGTTCCGCTGGGGGTCAACCCCGATTATTTCCATCCTGGCATCACCGGACATAAGCCTGGTAATCGCTTTGTGTTTCTATCGATCTTCGAATGGATTGAGCGAAAGGCGCCGGATGTGCTGATCCGGGCATATCAGAAAACGTTCCGTCGCAGTGACGATGTGGTGCTGGTGCTCAAAATCTTCAACCATGACCCCACGCTTGATCTCGCCCGACGTATCGGAGAATTGATCCGTAGCGATGGTCCGCCAATCGTGGTGTTACCCAATCAGAAGATTGCAGCATATCAGGTTGGGCAGCTATACCGCAGCGCCGATTGCTTCGTGTTGCCGACACGCGGTGAGGGGTGGGGCATGCCTGCGCTGGAAGCGATGGCTTGTGGATTACCGGTTATTACGACTGACTGGAGTGGTCAGACGGAGTTTCTCCACACAGAGGTCGCCTATCCGTTGCGCATTCGCGGTCTTATTCCGGCTGAAGCGCGTGCGCCATACTATCGTGGTTTACGCTGGGCTGACCCCGACATCGACCATCTCTGCGAACTCATGCGTCACGTTTACGATCATCCTGAAGAAGCGCGAACTGTTGGTGCGCGTGCTGCCGCCGAAGTCGCGGCTCGCTGGACGTGGGCGAACGCGGTGTCGAAGATCGTCGAGCGTCTAGAAGCGATTGGGTGATGCATATCGGCGTTGATATCTCGCTGCTGCGCATTGCTCAGGCAGGTGTGTTGACCTACCACCGGTCGTTGCTCGATCACCTCGTGCGTGTCGGGCGTCACGACACCTTCACGTTGATTGACGTTCTGCCACTCAACCCTGGTCGTGCGATGATCCCACCGACTGCCTTTGATGCTCCAAATGTGCGCATCGTGCGTTGCCCGGGTATTCGGCGCCGCTACCTGAGCATGTTGCCCGCTTTGCGTCACGGACCTGCGCATACCATTGCAGCGCAGATCGATCATGCCCTCGATCCGATCTGGGCGCGTTTGTCAATCGCCGAGATGGGTCTGGAGCTCAGAGGGGCGAC
>JBEPYG010000068.1:0-5166 GCA_041641515.1 Roseiflexus sp. | reverse complement strand
TGCACCGCCTGGCGCTGCGACTGTGCTGACCTTTCACGATCTGACCACCCGACGTTTTCCTGACATGCACGTTGCAGAGAATGCCGCGTTACATGCAGTCAAGGAGCGTTTTGCCCGTGACTGCGCCGACCGGATTATTGCCGTTTCGGAAGCGACCCGTCGCGACATCGTGAGCGAACTAGGCATTCCGTTTGAACGAATCAGTGTGGTGTACGAAGCCGCCGATGCGCGCTTTCGTCCACATACACCGGATGAAACACGCCCAATCCTGGCGCGGTACAATCTGACGCACGGCGAGTATGTGATCAGCGTCGGCACCCTTGAACCGCGCAAGAACCACATTCGGCTGATTGAAGCTTATGCCGTGTTGCACGCTCAGTACGCCGCAAACAGGCGCACATTGCCGCCGCTGGTCATTGCCGGCGGCTATGGGTGGAAGTACGAAGCAATTCTCACAGCGCCAGAACGCGCCGGTGTTGCCGGAATAGTTCGCTTTTTGGGACGTGTTCCTGACGAAGATCTGCCGGCGTTGCTGGCAGGAGCGCGCGTGTTTGTGTACCCATCTCTGTATGAAGGATTTGGACTTCCGCCGCTGGAGGCGCTTGCTTCAGGAACGCCGGTCGTTGTAGCAAACACCTCGTCGCTTCCCGAAGTGGTTGGCGATGCCGGATTGTACTGCGATCCGTATAATGTGAACGATATTGCACATCAGATCGATGTGCTGCTGGAACGCGAAGACCTGGCGCTACGATTGCGGCGCGCCGGGGTTGAACGTGCGAAGCGGTTCTCGTGGGAGCGCGCTGCTCGCGAGACGCTGGCGGTCTATGCTCAGGCGCGCGCTGAACGGTATGCGAGGCGACGATGACGATTTATTGGGTCAATTCTGACAGCGATGATGCGTTGACGCTCATGGCGGCGGTTGAACGCGCTCTGGAGATCGGTGACGTGGGGACGCCGTCAGCACCGGGCGCGACATCGTCTGCCGTGCCTGCCAGCTCAACGGATGCCTATCTGCGCGACAATCTGGCGCTGGCGCATGCAACCTGGTCGGTCGATCCACACCGGATCGTTCGCTCCAACCGACCCGGGCTAGCTGCCGCAATCAACGCCTTCCAGCGCCTGGTGCGCCGCGCAACCTGGTGGTACACCCTCCCGCAGTGGCTGCAGATCAGCGAGTTTCACGGCGCGGTTGTACGTGTCCTCGATGCGTTATCCGAGAAGGAACAACGGCTGGACGAGCGTCTGCGCAGTATCGAGCAGATGCGCTTACAGGCGCATCTGTTCGCTTTGCAACAGCAGATTGCCGTGTTGCGCGCCGAGCGCGTCGAACTGGAACGCCGTATCGCAGCTCTGGAAGCGCAGTATGCCGCTTCCAGAGCCGCAGACCCTGACGACAAGCAGCGTCTGTCCGTGTAAGGCAGTCATGCGCATGGCGCACAACGTCGCGATGAAAACAGGACTGGGATGCGGGTGAGACGCCTGCGCCCCTGGCAACTCTTTTCACCTCAGCGCAACATAAGACGGGGAGATGATATAATTTCCGATGGCGTGTCGTAATCAGTGCCAAACACTCTTGCGGTCGATCGTATCGTCTAAAAAATGCTGCACAGGGTACAGACTCTTTCCCTTCCAGGCGCCGGGTTGATGCCTAATGATTGCAAACACCATTGTGAGCGAGGATATTGGTTTGTACTGCATCGTCATTGCGCCTCGTTGACCTCGAGACCGGCGTGTCATCGCTGCCAGGAAGGATATTCGCATGCCCGAAAACACGTTTAGCGGATCGTCACAACGAAAGATGACCCGGCGCGAGTTATCCGATCGCTATAATGAACTCCTGTTGCGCGAGGCGCATCTGCGCGCCGCGCTGTACAGTATCGGCGACGCTGTCATCGTCACAACCACCGATGGGCGCATCAATCTGATGAACCACACCGCTGAACGTATAACCGGCTGGGCTGAGTCCGAGGCGCTGGAAACCCCTCTTGAACAGATCTTTCAGATTATCGATGAAGAAACCAGCACAACCCTCGAAAGCCCGGTTGCGCGCGTTATGCACGAGGGTACTGTCGTCCGATTGAGTCAGAACGCGGTATTGATCAACCGCGATGGGCGCGCTATTCCGATTGGCGACGCCAGTGCTCCGATCCGCACGGCAACTGGCGATATCACCGGCATCATTCTCGTCTTTCAGGATCAGACCGCTATGCGCGCCACCCTGCGCGCAGCACAACAGGAGCTTGAGTTTGCCGAAAACATCATTGCCACCGTGCGTGAACCGCTGCTCGTTCTCAACAGCGCTTTGCACGTTGTTTCAGCCAATCCCGCCTTTTACCGCCTGTTTCGCACAACCCCCGCCGAAACACTCGGTCGCCGCATTTACGAGATTGGCAATCATCAGTGGGACATTCCCGAACTACGGCGCCTGTTAGAAGAGATTCTGCCGAAGAATACTCATTTCGATGGATATGAGGTCACCCACGATTTCGAGCACATCGGTCGGCGCACGATGGTGCTCAACGCCCGCCGCGTGCAGCACTCCGATGAATTCATTTTACTGGCGATCGAAGATTTGACGGAACAGATCCGCGCAGAGCAAAGGGTGCACCTCAATCTTCGACGATTGCGCGCATTGCGCACGATCGATCGCGCGATCATTTCCAACCTCGATATGCGCGCTGTGCTCGACATCTTACTCGAGCAGATTACGTTGCATCTGCACGTAGATGCTGCTTCCATCCTTCTGCTCGATCCATATACGCAGATGCTGACATTTGCTGCCGGGCGAGGGTTTCAATCGCGTGCCACTGAGCAGACGACGCTGTTTGCCGGCGAGGGGTATGCTGGTCAGGTCGCGCTTGAACGGCGGATGCTGTTCATTGCAGACCTCGGTGTTTCGGATGCTCGTGTCTCTGCGCCGATGCTGCAGAGTGAGACATTCGTGACCTATTGCGGCGTTCCGTTGATCGCCAGAGGTCAGGTGAAGGGAGTACTGGAACTCTTTCACCGGAGTCGATTCGATCCTGAGCAGGAGTGGTTTGATTTTCTGGAGACGTTGGCAGTGCAGGCGGCTATTGCCATCGACAGTGTGGAAACATTCGAAACGATGCAGCGTTCGACTGCTCAACTGGTGCTGGCGTATGAAGCGACGATCCGGGGATGGGCGCGCGCCCTCGATCTGCGTGACCGGGAAACCGAAGGGCATTCGCAACGTGTGACAGACCTGACGGTGCAACTGGCGCGGGCTGCCGGTCTGAGCGATGAACAGATCGCCCATATCCGGCGTGGTGCGCTGCTGCACGATATTGGAAAACTCGGCGTCCCCGACTCTATTCTGCGCAAACCCGATCCGCTGACTGAAGAAGAGTGGACGATTATGCGCAGACACCCGGATTATGCGTATAGTATGCTTTCTCCTATCGAATATCTTCGTCCTGCACTCGACATTCCCTACTGCCACCATGAACGATGGGACGGCACGGGTTATCCGCGTGGCCTGAAGGGTGAGCAGATACCGCTATCGGCGCGTCTCTTTGCGGTCGCGGATGTGTGGGACGCTCTTCAGTCCGACCGTCCGTACCGCGCGCGCTGGCGACGCGAGGAAGCGCTCGACTATATTCGATCACAGGCAGGAAAGCAGTTCGATCCCGATGTGGTCGAGTTGTTCCTGACGGTGATCGGCGAAGTATCAAATCATCAGACGCCCTGACTCAGAGGTTCCAGCAACAGTTCGGGTGCGATCGAGCGAACAGCGGCGCCAGTCCTGATCGGACACACAAACACATCAGTCACGCGGAATCGGCGCGCCTGGCGGGGCATTGATGATGTCCGCCTCTATCTCTGCTTCCGCTGCTGCAGCGGGTGGGTGCGCAACCTCGCTATCGGGTGCAAGCGGTTCGATTTCGAGATGCTCGATAGCCGCATCGCCCTGGTCGTCCGTTGCATCCGGATGAGCGTGAGCAGCTTCTGCAAGGGCGCCGGGTGACAGGTTCACAATCGCCACGTCCTCATCGGCGTGGACTTCCTCGTGATCGTGATGGTGCGCGATGCCATATTCGGTGATCAGGCTGGCGCGCTTGATGCGTCGATCATATTCGCGATAGACCGCATCGGCGATGCGTTGGAACAGACTAGACATACGTCTCTGCTCCTGCTGAACTGAACGATTCTGCGCTGATTTATTATACCAGACGCAGGGCATGATCACCCGAAGGGCGGGTGTTCCCACGAGAGCGCGCCAGCCGCGCGACGAGCCGGTGCAATCCCTGAGTGCGCGGGCGTCTCGCCGGGCGATCTGATACCATTTTTGATTGTAGATTTTGGAGTACTATGGCCTGGCATTACAAAGCCTAAAACCGCATATGGCGATGCGGTATTATCAACGATAACTGGTATGATACCGCCGGATGTGGGAGCAACGCGCCGTCGGGAGCGCGGGGGCGCCGCCTGCATCTCCAGGTCTGTGTTCGTCGCGGCGTTGTGCGCCTCCGCGAATGGAGCTCTGGTACGACAACGAGCTATCGCTTGATGATCGCACCACAACCGCACGAAGTCCACAAAGTCCACACTTGCAGATCTCGCTCTTTCGAGCTGGTTGTCCCTTCGCAGGCGCCTATTATTGAAGGTTTGGGGGAATGGCGGCATGCGACGGGATGACGGTCTGCCCCTTGTTCCAGCTTCGCAGGCGCCTGTTAACGATTGAAGGTTTGGGGGAAGCTCTCGAGATCAAGCATCAGCGGCGGATTATCTTTCGCAAGCGCTACAAGACGTCGTCCCGCTGACGCAAAAACGCCATTCCTAAGCGTAACTCTTATGTGGACATTCATAGGCGTCCTGCGGCATGTTCCCTTCGACCATCTCAAGGCAGGTAGGGCAGGCGCCAATGCCCTGAACAGACCCCTATGGCATGGGTGCAACCACTGTACCTGCCATAAGTCCTCGGAGGAAAGATATCCTGTGGAAGAGATGGCACTCCATACCACCGAACTGACCGATAGGTGCAGCGGCGCGGTTCAACGGTTGCGGCCGGCGCCACACCACCGAACTGACCGATGGTGCGGCGCGGTTCAACGGTTGCGGCCGGTGCCACACCACCGAACTGACCGATGGGTGCAGCGGCGCGGTTCGACGGTTGCGGCCGGTGCCACACCACCGAACTGACCGATC
>JBEPYG010000067.1:5933-15024 GCA_041641515.1 Roseiflexus sp. | reverse complement strand
TCGATGGATGGCTTGACCTGTATGTGGTCAATGGCATGATTGCAGCAGGGCTGCTCGATTATCTGCCGGATAGTGAACTGGTCGACGACAATGTGGCATTGCGCAATGTCGGGCGCGGTCACTTTGTGGCGGCGCCGGAATGGGATCTAGGTTCATCACGCAGTGGGCGCGGCATGGTCATGGCTGATCTCGATGGTGATGGCGATCTAGATATCGTGGTCAACAATCTGATGACACCGGCGCAGCTATTCGAGAACCGGCTTTGTGGCGGTGCAAGTCTACTGGTTGATCTGCGAATGCCGGGGAGCGCCAATCCCTTTGCGGTGGGCACGGAATTGACTCTGATCACGAGTATGGGTCGATTGACACGCGATGTACGTGTAACGGCCGGATACCTTTCTGGCGCATCATCACGGGTGCACTTCGGATTTCCTGACGATGTTGATATAGAACGGCTCGAAGTACGCTGGCCGGATGGCGCATTCTCAATTGTTGAAGCGCCGCTGCCGCAGCAACGGTTGCTGATTGTTCGCCAATGACTCGGAGTGCTGTACGCCAATGACGCTTTCTCTTCGCAGCTTCCGGCGTCCGCCGCTGATTGACCTCCTCGACCTGCGCTCGCAGGCGGCGCCATTTGTGATGCTGTTGGCCGCTGGCTGTGCCGGCAGTATCATCGCGGTGACCCGGACACCCATTCCGCTCTGGCAGGCGACGGTCGGGGCACTGGTGCTGATCCTTCCGCCGCTTGTGCTGAAATGGCGCGATGATGCCAGACGGTATGGCGTCACAGCGATGGCGCTCAGCATTCTGCTGGCGTTGCAGGGATTCCATACCGTTGAACATATTGCACAGTGGGTGCAGTATCACATGCTGCGCTGGCCCTCATTCGTTTCGAATGGGTTGATCTCGGCAGCGAATTCTGAGTGGGTTCATTTTGTCTGGAACTGGGGGTTTCTCATTGTCTGCGTATGTCTGGTACGTGCAGGTATGCGAGGCTGGTGGGGGTGGTTGCTGTTGGGAGTGGCTACCTTTCATACACTCGAGCACACCTACCTGATGTGGCGCTTTCAGGTGACGCTGCGAGAACTTGGCGCGCTTGGCATCACGGATTTACAGCCGCAGGGACTCCCCGGTTTCTTCGGGCGTGATGGCTGGCTGGCAACCGCAGATATAACCCAGAACACATTTCTCTGCCGCTTTCCCGGTCTCACAACGGCGCCCCGCATCGATGTTCACTTCTGGTGGAATCTCATCGAAATGGCATTCCTTCTGCCAGCAGCAAACAGTTTCATGCGTCGGTTGAAGGTAACGCAAGATGTGGCATAATAGCCGAACACGTGGAGCGAAATCGTCCCGTGCAGCAAAAGTGAGGTTCCCCAATGCCGCCAAAAATCGTCTTCATCGGTGCGGGCAGTACGGTGTTCGCAAAAAACCTGATGGGCGACATCCTGAGCTTCCCCGAACTTGCCGACGCAACCCTGACGTTGTTCGACATCGACCCGGAGCGCCTGCGCACGTCTGAAATCGTAGCGCATAAAGTTGCTGCAGCGCTTGGCGCCCATCCGACAATCGAAGCAATGACCGAGCGCCGCCGCGCACTCGACGGCGCCGACTATGCAATTTGTATGATCCAGGTTGGCGGGTATAAACCATGCACCGTGACCGACTTCGAGGTGCCGAAGAAGTACGGTCTGCGCCAGACAATCGCCGATACGCTGGGGATCGGCGGAATTATGCGCGGGTTGCGCACGATTCCGGTGCTGCTGTCGATGTGTCGCGACATGGAAGAAGTGTGCCCGAATGTCACGTTCCTCCAGTACGTCAATCCGATGGCGATCAACTGCTGGGCGATCAGTCGCGCCAGTACGATCAAAACAGTCGGGTTATGCCACAGTGTGCAGGGCACCGCTGAGCAACTGGCGCACGACATCGGCGTGCCGATCGACGAGATCAACTATGTTTGCGCGGGTATCAACCATATGGCCTTCTACCTGCGCTTCGAGCGCAACGGCGAAGACCTCTACCCGCTCATCCGCCGGGTGTACGACGAAGGGCGCGTGCCAGCCTGGAACCGGGTGCGGTACGAAGTGTTCCGCCGTCTTGGGTATTTCGTGACCGAGTCGAGCGAGCACTTTAGCGAGTATGTGCCCTGGTTCATCAAGCGCGACCGTCCCGATCTGATCGAGCGCTTCAATATCCCGCTGGATGAATACATCCGCCGCTGTGAAATGCAACTGGCGGGCTGGGAGTTTGTGCAGTACAAACTCGACCATCCAGAGAGCACGAGTTCCGATCTGCGCGCCGCCATGCGTGAGCGTTCCAAAACCAACCCCTACCTGACAGATGCGTTTATCGACAATGTCATCAGCGCTGCCGAAGACCTCGAGTCCGGAAAGATTACGCGCAGCCATGAGTATGGTTCGCTGATCATTCACAGCATAGAAACCGGTCAACCGCGCGTTATCTACGGCAATGTGCCCAACCGTGGCCTGATTGACAATCTCCCGCAGGGGTGCTGTGTCGAGACGCCATGTCTGGTTGATAAAAACGGCATCCAGCCAACGAAGATCGGCGCGCTGCCGCCGCACCTTGCTGCGCTTATGCAGACGAACATCAACGTCCAGGCGTTGACCGTCGAGGCGGCGCTGACCGGCAAGCGCGAGCATATTTACCACGCGGCAATGCTCGATCCGCATACCGCCGCCGAACTCGATCTGGAGCAGATCTGGGCGCTGGTAGATGACCTGCTCGCAGCACATGGCGACTGGTTGCCAGAGTATCGGTAATCTTCATATGCCCTTAACTTTCGGTTAACCTCGTGTTATCAATCCGCAACGTCGAGGGGATCGAAGCATAACGCTCTTTTTAACGCAATGCGTTATACTATAGTCGAACCGGGACGCAAGCCATTGGGCAAGCGTAGGAAATCGAGAAGGTTTCCAGGGGGGTCATTGGATCCCCCGGCCCGGTTAAATTATTGCCTTCAGGTTTTGAAAACACGAAGCGATGCGGTTTTTGAGCTGCATCGCTTCGTGTTTTCTATGAGGATCGATAGTGGCGTTCCGGCAGCGCACGCAGGCGTTCGGCGGCCTGTTCGGGCGTGATGTCGCGCTGCGCCTCAGCCATTAGCTCGAAGCCGACCATGAATTTCCGCACGGTCGCTGAGCGCAGGAGCGGCGGGAAGGTATGCGCGTGGAGATGCCAGGCAGGGTGGGATGTGCCATCGGTGGGGCGTTGATGAAAACCGAGCGAGTAGGGGAATGACGTCTGAAACAGGTTATCGTAGCGCGTCGTCAGGCGCTTCAGAATGTCCGCCAGTCCCATGCGCTCATCCGCCGTCAGATCACTGATCGCGCCGACATGGCGGCGGCTGATGATCATCGTCTCGAAGGGCCAGACAGCCCAGAACGGAACCAGCGCAACGAAGTGATCGTTGAGGCAGACCAGGCGCTCTTCGCGTTCAAGTTCGAGCGCCAGGTAATCTGCCAGCAACGAACGTCCGGTTGCCGCCAGATAGTCGCGTTGTGCGGCGTCCTCTCGCATAATGATCGATGGCAGGCGCTCGGTTGCCCAGATCTGACCGTGGGGGTGCGGGTTGCTTGCGCCCATCATCGCCCCGCGATTCTCGAAGATCTGCACATACCTGATGTACGGCAACGCTCCAATCGCTTCATACTCGTGCGCCCATACATCGACCACGCGCGCAATGTCTGGCACGTCCATCTCTGCCAGCGTCAGGTCGTGGCGCGGCGAGAAGCACACCACCCGACAGATGCCGCGTTCGCTGCGGGCATAGAGCAGCGGTGGAGCGGCATCGTCGGGCGACCCGTCGCTCGAAGCGTATTCGCCGGACGGAATATCCGGCAGCAGCGCCGAGAAATCGTTGGTAAACACAAACGTCTGCTCGTAGTGCGGATTGACCTCGCCATTCGCTCTGACGTTTCCAGGGCAAAGGTAGCAATTCGGGTCATACGCCGGGATCTGTTCCGGTGGCGGTTGCTCGACCTGCCCCTGCCAGGGACGTTTGGTGCGGTGCGGCGAAACCAGCACCCACTCGCGCATCAGCGGGTTGTATCGTCGGTGCGGGTAATCGGTGAGTGCGAACACAGGCGCCTTCCTGTCGACAGTTCTGCGAAACCATGCGTATGATAATCGAAATCGTCCATTTGAGATTGGAGATTTTAGATTGCAGATTGTCGAACGAGGCGTTTTAGATTGAAGATTGTCGCACAGGGGGGGCCAGACGTGCTTTGCCGCGATGCTGCGCGTGGTGTGGGCGCGTGACGTGAATTTCAGGTTGAACAAGCTTGGAAAAAGCAAGATCCGTAAGCGTGGCCTTCTTTGCTCTGCTCGCCGAGAGCTTCAGCTCCATGGCATCAGGCATCGAGGTTAATTGCTGAACGACCATCAGGGAATCTCCTGATCGTGAACAGTTAGCTGCTGTAGAATGTTTCAGACCCCCCTCCAGCGTTGCCGGAGAGGGGTCTGAAGGTAACGACAAACCATCTCACAACATCTCAACGACGCCAGCCGCACCCATGCCGCCGCCGATGCACATTGTGATCAACCCGTACCTTCCGCCGCGCCGCCGCAGTTCGTGCAGGATCTGCACGGTCAGTTTCGCGCCGGTGCATCCCAGCGGATGCCCCAGGGCGATGGCGCCGCCGTTGACGTTGACCTTCTCCTCGTCCAGTTCGAGCGCACGGATGACCGCCAGCGCCTGAGCGGCAAAAGCTTCGTTCAGTTCGATCAGATCGATCTGGTCAAGGGTCAATCCGGCCAGTTTCAGCGCCTTCGGCACAGCCAGAACCGGACCGATCCCCATAACCTCCGGCGGCACGCCGGCGACAGCGAATGATACAAAGCGCGCGAGCGGCTTCAACCCCAGCGCATCAGCTTTTTCGCGGCTCATCACCACAACCGCCGCTGCGCCATCGCTCGTCTGCGACGAGTTACCCGCCGTGACCGTGCCGTTCACGGCAAAGACCGGCTTCAATTTCGCCAGCGCCGCAGCCGACGTGTCGCGGCGCGGTCCTTCGTCGGTGTCGAACACCATGGTGGTGCGCTGCACCTTGCCATGTTCAAACCAGGTATTCTCGACCTCGACCGGTACGATCTCCTCTTTGAACCTCCCGGCGTCGATGGCGGCAATCGCGCGCTGATGCGATTGTAGCGCAAAAGCGTCCTGATCTTCGCGGCTGACCTCGTAGCGTTTCGCCACATTCTCGGCGGTCAACCCCATGCCAAGGTAGACATCGGGGGTCATCTCGGCCATCGCCGGGTTGGGTGCAAAATGATGCCCGCCCATAGGCACCGCGCTCATACTCTCGACTCCCCCGGCGACAATCACATCGCCCATTCCGCTCATGACCTGTTGCGCCGCCAGCGCAATCGTCTGCAACCCTGAGGCGCAAAAACGGTTGACGGTCTGCCCTGGCACGTCGTTCGGCAGACCGGCGCGCAGCAGTGCGATGCGCGCCATGTTCAACCCCTGCTCTGCTTCTGGCATGGCGCATCCCAGGATGACATCATCGATCTCTTTGGGCTCGAGACCGGTTACCCGCTCGACCGCCGCCTTGATGACGGTTGCCGCAAGATCGGTCGGATGGACGCTGCGGAGCGCACCGCGCGGCGCTTTGCCAACGGCAGTGCGCACGGCGCTGACAATCACTGCTTCCCGCATGGTTCTTTCTCCTCTAATTTCGCAATGGCTTGCCGGTTTGCAGAATCGCCATGATCCGCTCCTGCGTCTTTGGTTGCTGGATCAACTGGCTCGCCTGCTCGAACTCCAGATCGAGGATGTACTGCTCGGTCACCCACTGCGGCTGCGTCAGGTCGCCGCCGCACATAACATACGCCAGCGCGCGCGCCAGTTTCATGTCGTAGTCGCTGATGTAGCCACCCTGGCGCATGCCGTACACCATGGCATTTACGGCAGCGATGCCGCGCCGCCCGATGGCGTACACCGGTTCGCCTTCCGGCGGAACTGGCGTGTACCCTTCGGCGACCATCAGCAACACTTCCTTCTTTGCCTCGGCGATCAGACGCTCGCGGTTCATCACGATCTTGTCGTCGTCCATCAGGTAGCCGAGTTGTTTCGCCTGGACGGCGCCAAGCTCGCTGACCTTCGCCATCGCGATCGTTTCGAACGCCTGTTGCAGGTAGGGGAGCGGATCGACGCCAGGGGTTTTGACATGCGGCGAGACATGTCGTCGGACGAACTCCTTGCAGCCGCCCCATGCCGGGATCAGCCCGACCCCCAGTTCCACAAGGCCCATATAGGTCTCTGCTGCCGCCACCCGTCGCGCTGCCGCCAGACAGACCTCGACGCCGCCGCCGAGCACGCGACCATACGGCGCAGCAACGATCGGCTTCGGGCAGGTGCGGAAGCGGAAGAACAGGTCTTGTGTGCCCTTGGCGAATTTTGCCGACTCTTCCGGTTTGCCGCCCATAATCCCCATCAACACCACACCCAGGTTTACGCCAGCGCAAAAGTCGGACGACTGGTTGCCGATGACCATGCCGACCCAGCGGTCGTCCTGGAGCAGTTCGAGCGCCTTCCATCCCATCTCGGCGATCAGCGGATCGATGGCATTGACCTTGGAGTGAAACTCGAAGCAGAGCACACCATCACCCAGGTCGATCAGCGAGGCGCTGTGGTTACGCGCGACTTCCCTGCCCTGTGCGCGCAGGTCGTCGAGCGACAGCACACCCTCCGGCGGCGTGTATGTGACATACGCTGCTGTGGTGGGATCCCACACACTGGTAATGCGACCATTCTCGCGATGATAGAAACTTTCGCCGCCTTTTGCCAGCATTTCCTCGACCCAGGGCGCAATGGCGATGTCGCGTTCGCGCATACGTTCGACGGTTTTCCGCACGCCGAGCGTATCCCACACCTCGAACGGACCGAGCTGATGGCTGAACCCCCAGCGCATGGCGCGGTCGATATCCACAATGCTGTCGGAAATCTCCGGGATGCGACGCGCAGTGTACGCCAGGGTGCGCAGCATCGTCTCACGGATGAAGACCCCTGCGCGATCGGTATCGGCATGTTCGATCAGGAAGCGCAGGCGTTCGTGGAGGTCCTCGATCTTGCGCGCCTTGCCGACGAGGTCGAAGCGCGGCTTCTTTGGCGCTTCGTGCTCCATCGTCTGGAGGTTGAGCGCCCAGAACTCACGCCCGGAGGGTCCTTTCACTTCTTTGTAGAAACCGACACCGGTCTTATTGCCAAGCCACCCCTTGGCGGCCATCGTCTCGACTTCAGGTGCAATCTTCAGCGCCTCGCGCTCCTCGTCGTCGGTCAGCGCCTCGTAGAGGTTGCGCTGCACGTGGAGCATCACATCGATGCCGACCAGATCGAGCAGGCGGAAGGTTGCCGTCTTGGGTCTGCCGATCAGTTCGCCGGTCAAGCTATCGACCTCTTCGACGGTATAGCCATTGCGCAGCGCATATCCCACAGTCGTCGCAATGTCGTAGCTGAAGATACGGTTGCCGATGAAATTGGGGCGATCCTTGCAGACCACCACCCCTTTGCCGAGGGTCACATCGGCGAATCGACTGATCGTTGCAACGACGTTCGGATCGGTATCAGGGGTTGGAATGACTTCGAGCAGGTAGAGATAGCGTGGCGGGTTGAAGAAGTGTGTGCCAAGGAAATGGCGACGGAACTCCTCGGAGCGTCCGGCGGCGATGGCCGCGATGGGAATGCCGGACGTGTTGGACGACACGATGCTGCCCGGTTTGCGCACCTGTTCGATCTTCTCCATCAGGGCGCGTTTCGGTTCGAGTTGTTCGATGATCGCCTCCACGATCCAGTCGGCGTCCGCAATCAGTCCCAGGTCGTCCTCCACATTTCCGATGACGATCTTCGAGATTGATTGCGGATCGAAGAGCGCCGCCGGGCGGGCATTCTTGATCCGCTCCAGACCGGCTTTGACGAAGCGATTGCGCACGTCCTTCGACTCGAGCGTCAGACCGCGTTTCTCTTCATCGGGTGTCAGGCTAGGAGGAACCGCATCGAGCAGCACGACCTGCAAACCGGCGTTGATGCAGTGCGCGGCAATGCCGCCGCCCATCGTACCGGCGCCAATGACGGCCACTTTCTTAATCTGGGTCATCGATGACTCCTTGAATTACAGCAACAGAGAAGCAGGGACGCCTGAGCAGCGTCCCCTGCTTCACTTCCGGACGACCATGCGCATCAGCGCAACTCGCGGCTCGTGTAGCCAAGCAGGCGTCGCGCGACGATCAGGCGATTGATCTGACCGGTGCCTTCGTAGATGTCGTTGATGCGAGCATCACGCATCCACTTTTCGACCAGCAGTTTGCACGAATACCCTTCGGGACCGAGCAACTCGACCGCCTTCTGCGACACGTAGGTCGCCACCTGACCGGCCTTGACCTTGGCCATCGACGCTTCGAGCGCATTCTCCTCGCCTGCATCCATCTTGGTGACAGCTTTCAGCACCAGGAGCCAGCCGGCGCGATGCTGCATCTCCATATGGATCAGATCGCGCTCGATCGCCGTTTGCAGGTGGGGAGCGATGCCGTAGCGCACCTTCACCCCGCGATCTTTGAGGTATGATGCAGTAAACTCGAGCGAGGCGCGCGCAATGCCAAGCGCCGACGCCGCCACCAGCGGACGGGTGGCATCGAACGTTTTCATCGCGCCCTTGAACCCCTTGTGTTCCGCATCACCCTTCACGACTTCGGGGCTGCCAAGAATATTATCATACGGAATGCGACAATCGTTGAACACAATCGCCGCCGTATCCGAGACACGGATGCCGTGTTTGTGCTCTAGTTTCGTGACGGTCATTCCTGGTGTGCCAGCCTCGACGACGAACGGCTTCATACCGGCGCGTCCTGCCGACGGATCGACCGTGGCCCACACGACGACGAATCCGCGCGACTCTTTGGCGGCCATCAACCCGCCGGTGACGAAGATTTTCTCACCGTTCAGGATCCACTCCGTACCGTCTTCCGAGAGGCGCGCCGTGGTGCGGATGGCGGCAGTATCGGAACCGGCGTGTGGTTCGGTCATGGCCATCGCCGCCCATTTCGGCGTGCCGGCGCCGGCCGCCGCGGA
>JBEPYG010000067.1:0-5923 GCA_041641515.1 Roseiflexus sp. | reverse complement strand
TCACCGAAGCGCTTCAGGAAGCGCTCCTTCTGCTCCGGCGTGCCGGTTGCATCGACCGCCGCGCCGCCGAGCGCGCCGCCGGGGGTGCACAGGTACAACCCGGCGTCGCCCCATGAGAGCGCCTCGACCACGTGCGCCAGCATAAGGTAGCCGATGCGTGGACGCGGCTTACCCTCCTTATCCGTCTTTTCCGTGCCGTCTTCGACCGAGAACGAGCGCCCGCCGCGGTCGCGGATGGTGGGCCAGATCAGGTTGATATAATCCCACGGGCGTTCTGTTTCGTGCTCGTCGTAATAGCGCGCAACCGGGCGCATCACCTGCTCGCCGAGCATCGTGATGAACTGCACCTGGCGCTTGATCGGGGTTGGGATCTCAAAATCAATCATCGTCGTCTCCTCACACCATCGCAAGACCGAGGAACGTGCTGAACCCGCGCCCATTGCGCAGCCAGCGCTCGACCGGATGTTCGCGAATGTAGCCGTGACCGCCAAGGATCTGTACAGCGCGGTCGGTCACCATCAGCGCCATTTCATCGGCGTAGGCTTTGGCAAGCGCCGCCTGCTGCGTCGCACTGTGCTCTTTATCGAGATGCCAGGCGGCTTCGTAGGTCATCAGGCGCGCCGCATCGATCTCGATGGCCATTTCCGCCAGCATGAAGGCGATCGCCTGGTTCTGGGCGATCGGCTTGCCGAACGCCTCACGCTGTTTGGCATAGTCGCGTGCATACTCGAAGGCGCTGCGCGCCACACCGACTGCCAGCGCCGCGAGCGCCACCCGTGAATAGTTCATCAGGCGGTCGATGTCGATGCCCTGTTCGCCGCCGACCCGGCATGATGCCGGCACGTGCACATCGTCCAACCGCAGTTCGTAGGTTGGCAAGGCGCGGATGCCCATAAAGCTTTCGCGCTCGAGCACCGCCAGCCCTTCTGTGCCGCGCTCGATGATGAACGCCTGCGTCGTCTCACCCTCGCGGGCGTACACCAGGAACGCGTGCGCATCGGCTGCGAGCGGCACGAGCGCTTTGTGCCCGGTGATTTCGTACACATTGCCTTCCCGTTCGGCGACCGTGTGGAGCGCGTGCGGGTCGAAACTCCAGCGCGGCTCGATCAGTGCAGCTGTGTAGGGCGCAAACCCGCCTTCTACGAGCCGGGGGAGCCATTTTTCCTTCTGTTCTTCGGTGCCGTAGTGCAGGATCGGGATCGCGAACAGATTGGGGGTCAACAGGTAGAGCGCCATCGACAGGTCGCCGTACCCGAGTTCTTCGGCTGCCAGCACGCCGGTCAGCGCCTGATGCGTTTCGCCAAAGCCGCCATACTGCTCCGGAATGGCGCTCGGCAGCAATCCAAGGTCCCACCCGCGGGCAATGATGTCAGGAGGAATGGTGCGCTTCTCGTCGGCCTCGTAGGCGGCGGGGCGCATGCGATCAGCCGCATAACGACGCACGGTGTCGATAATGAGTTGCTGCTCTTCCGATGGAGTAAACGAGATCATAACCACATCTCCTTTGTGTCAACCGCTCAGCGCGCCGATCTGCATGAGCAGCGGCAAGCTGCCCTCGAACCGCAATTTTCCCATCATAAATGCCATCTGCCCGTTCAACTCGCCCGACAGCATCTGCCGATAATCGTCGGTGGTCATCCGCAGCGTGACAGAAGGTTCGGATTGACCGCCAAAGATGCTGACGCTCTCGAACAGGCTCTCGTCGGAGCGGGTCAGTTCCAGTTTGACCATGCCGCGCAGACTCTTGACCACCTCGACTTTGCGCCGCAGGAAATAGTCGATGAACGGCTCGTGCGCTTCGCCTTCTGCAGCGGCGCGCCAGTTGTCGTAGGAAAGCGTCAGTTGCAGATCGGCGCCTTCGATGCCGCCTTCGATGAACTCGATGGACGAGCCCGCGATTTTCAATCCGAATACGCCGCTCTGATCGCCTTCGCCTTCGATCGTGTAGGTCACCGTCAATTCAGGCTGCGAAAGAACCTCCTCCGATGCTCCTGCGACCGCTTCTGCAAATCGTTGCGGTACAATCTGCGAAAAGTACGCTGCCGGGGTGATGTCGCTCATGGGGTGTGTGTCCTCCCTGTCATCGTGGAATAGCCGTTCCGTGGCAGATGATGATTGTTGACCCAGACGCCGATTGATGCAATCTGATGCGCGTTGTGCGGCTGTCGGCAGGATGCAGAAATGCGCCGTGAGGCATAGCGTGAATGTTCCGCGTCAATAGCGGCTTACACCTGGTGTGACCACGCAACTCATACGCCATCCGACACTGGTGCTTGTCCTGTCTACACTGACACTATCAGACATCAATCGGGGGCTTAGTTATTCCTGTGACGCAGTGTACCATGCGGATGTTGTGAACATGTTGCGCGAATGTTGGGGACGGGGGAACGTGCAAACGCGGTCGCAAGACGATCACATAATCACGTAATCACGCAATTTCACAACCCGAACGTCGAACAAGGTCCTGCCCCTACCCACCGTCAACCTCCAAGAGCAGCGTCTGCTCCAGCGGCGGATCGGGCGGCAGATCGACGATCAGCGTCAGCCCGCGCTCTGTGGGCAGCGGAACAGTAAACTCGAAGTCGGTTGTGGCGCCGGGGGCGAGGGTTGCGCTGCCGCTCGACCCGGTGGCATAGCGCACGCCGCGACTGTCGCGGAAGGTAAAGGCGCCGGGTGGAATGGTTACCTCTCGATCGCCAGAATTGCGCACGCTGCCGCGCACAACGATCTGATCACCGGTGCGGCGCAGGTCGTCAACTCGTACCTCGATACGCGGACCGGCGACTGTCGGGGTCAGTGCTGTCGCAGCCTGTCCGCCGGAGAGTCGTTTGTGCACATCATCCAGTATGCGCAGAAGATCGGGTGGCGCCTGCGGCGCTTCGATCCGTGGCAGGTTGAGCGCCAGATCTCCCGGAACGGGTGGTTGTGCCGCAAAACGACGCGACAGCTGGGGTGATCCAAACCCGCTGTTCATACCGCCGCCGATGACAATGAGCGCCAGCGCAATCAGCACGCCAAGCGCAACCATAAAGGTTGGCGAGCGTTGGTTCATATGTTGCCGTTTAATGAAACTTGACAAATCTGCATGATGTAGGTACACTCCCACACATCATATCCTAAAAGTCTGGTCTTGTCGCCCTGCAGCCGACGGCAACGTATCCTGTCGGTGTTGAGGACACACCCTTCGCCCACAGATGCGCGTCGCGCTCCGGATCGGGCAAGCGCAGCCACAGGTGCAATGCAGCAACGCCTCTCCGCCGAGGCTCATCGCCTGAATGCAGCAGGCGCCATGAACTCAATCACGCGGCTGCGAAAGCACAGAAAGGAGGTGGCAAGCTCGGAACTCCTGAAAGACACTGCACACGCACGAGACGGTTCGATGCGGATGGCCTCCGCACTTGGAACATTCAGGCACGATGTATTCCTGGCACAGATGCTTTACGTAACAGATTCTCTTAGTGTACAAGGAGAAGCACCATGACGAAACGTGTCAGTGCGTTTCTCATCTTTGCTCTGCTGGGTGCATTGCTGGCGGCATGTGGTGGTGCACCGGCTGCACCGGCGCCAACCGCAGCGCCGGCTGAGCAGCCGACGACAGCGCCGCAGACCGGTGGCATGACCGGCGTGATCAAGATTGCCACCCAGAGTCCGTTGTCCGGTCCACAGGCCGCGCTTGGCGTCGGTATTCGCAATGGCGCCGAACTCGGGCTTGAACAGCTTGGCAAGGCGCTCACCGATATGGGCTTTACCGTCGAACTGGCGCCGTTCGATGACCAGGCGAAGCCGGAGGTCGGTTCAGCAAACGCAAAGAATATCATCTCCGATAACGATATTCTGTGTCTGGTCGGTCACCTCAATTCGGGTGTGGCGCTTGCGTCGCTGCCCGATTATCAGTCTGCCAGCCTGGTAATGGTCTCGCCGGCCAATACCAACCCGAAGATTACCGAGAGCGGGTATCCGAATGCGTTCCGCATCGTCGGGCGTGATGATGTGCAGGGCGCCGTCGGTGAGGAATTCGCCCGTACTGAATTGAACATCAAGAGCGTCTATATCATCCACGATAAGACGGATTACGGCCAGGGCGTCGCGGAGTTCTTCCGCCAGAACGCCGAGAAGAACGGCATTACGGTGCTTGGCTTCGAAGGTACTGAGGAGAAGTCGGTCTTCGACTCGATCCTGACCCCAATCCAGGCCGCCAATCCTGACCTGATCTACTTTGGCGGCATTTACGATCAGGCAGCGCCGCTGTTCAAGCAGGCGCGCGACCGCGGCATCCAGGCTGCGTTCCTGGGACCGGACGGGCTTGACTCGCCGGTGCTGCTGGAGGTGGCTGGTGATGCAGTGAAGGGCATGTACTACACCTCGGTTGCTGCACCGGTCAGTCAGTTCCCCGACGCTGCGAAGTTCGCTGAGGATTACCAGGCGAAGTACAACGAAGCGGCGCCGCCGTTCTCGGCGCAGGCATACGACGCAATGGGCATCTGCATCCAGGCGATCGCCAATGCAGCTACCGCTGCTGGCGGCAAGCCGACCCGTGCGCAGGTGCTTGAGGCGATGAAGGGTCTGGGCACGTACAAAGGCATTACCGGTTCGTATGAGTTCAACGCAAAAGGTGACCCGGTAAAAGGCACCTACTTCGTGCTCCAGGTCAGCACCGAGTCAGGGGCGCCGGCGGATGTCTGGAATAAGAATGCGGTCGTCAAGCGCCTCGAGATTGCAGCGCCGTAAGCAGGCACGTTACAGCTGGTAGGGTGACCGTTGACCCGAAGTGTTTGTGATAAACGCTTCGGGTCTTATCAAAACCAGGGGAAGAGCTGGCATTCATGGCAGTAGAAGCAACGACAGGTTCGGAGCTGGTGATCGGTCGCCGCTCCTTCCGCTCGTTTATGAGCGATGTTTTCGGTCCTCTCCTTCAGGTCTTCCTGTTCGTCCTCGGTAGCGCCGTCGTGCTTGGCGGCATTGTCGTGTTGCTTGCTCTGGCGCTGCGTGGGACACGAACAGATATCGATCTGCTCCAGGGAACTATCACCATTCTGCCACAAGTGATTATCGATGGGCTGGTGCGCGGGTTCCTCTATGCCACCATCGCGCTCGGCTATACGATGGTCTACGGTGTGCTGGAGTTCATCAACTTCGCCCATGGCGAGATTTTCATGGTTGGCGCCTTTACGGGCGCCTTTTTTAGTGCAGCGCTGGCGTCGTCGGGCATGTTGACAACATTGAGCCCGATCCTGTTCGTCATTGCTGCTGTGCTGCTCGGCATGGCGGTTTCGGGACTCCTGGCGATGTCGATCGAACGGGTCGCCTACCGTCCGTTGCGTAATGCGCCGCGCCTGGTGCCGCTCATCTCGGCAATTGGCGTCTCGCTGGTGTTGCAGGATGTGATGCGCATGATCGCGGTCAACACCGGTTTGGGGTTCAATGCACAGTTCCGCACGCCAGATCTGGGTCAGCCGCTGGTGCTGGCGCAAATGCCGATTGCGGATGAACGCACGATACCCGTCAGCATCGATAGTCGTTCACTGATCTTCATCGTGGTGGCGACTCTGATGTTGATCGGGCTGAACTATCTGGTCAATATCACCAAACTGGGCAAGGCGATCCGTGCCGTGGCGCAGGACCGACCCGCAGCTAGTTTGATGGGGATCGACGTGAATCGTGTGATCGCCATCACGTTTCTGATTGGCGGTGCACTGGGTGGTGCAGCTGGCATTCTGTTCGGTATGCGCGTCGGGACGATCAACCCCTACGTCGGTTTTCTGCCTGGTCTCAAGGCTTTCACCGCTGCGGTGCTTGGCGGCATCGGCAATATCACTGGCGCCATGGTCGGCGGGATCGTGCTTGGATTTCTTGAGGCGTTCGTCGCTTCGTACCTCTCGCTCTTCACCCGCGGGCAGTTCTCGGGTGCGAGTTATGCCGACAT
>JBEPYG010000066.1:0-15152 GCA_041641515.1 Roseiflexus sp. | reverse complement strand
ACGCGCTATTGTCGTTCACTACGCTCCGTGGTATCATACGACAATAGACAGACAGAGCGTAACGATTGCATATCGAACGTCAACGTGTGCATTGTGCGATGGGTTGGGCAAAAGAATGAGTGAGCGCTCCTTTTCGTATGGCGGTCAGGCCGTTCTCGAAGGGGTCATGATGCGCGGCTTGCGCCAGGCGACCGTTGCTGTACGCACTCCATCGGGTCAGATTGTCTTTCGCCACGAAGCGCTGAATGTCGAGCGTCGCCGGATGTGGGAAACGTTGCCGTTCCTGCGCGGCATTCTGATGCTGTGGGACACATTGAGCCTCGGCATTCGTTCGCTCAATTTCTCCGCCAGTGCTGCGCTTGGCGAAGAAGAACAACCGCAATCGAAAGGCGCAATCGCACTGACACTGATCATATCGCTGGCGTTTGCATTCGGGCTATTCTTTGTCACACCGCTTCTGATTGCCAGCCTGCTCGAACGCCTGGGGGCGACGCCACTCATGCGTGACGCAGCAGAAGGGTTTATTCAGCTCGCTATCTTTATCGGCTATCTGACGCTGATCGGGCGGATGCCCGATATTCAGCGCACCTTCGGGTATCACGGCGCCGAGCACAAGACGATCAACGCCTACGAAGCCGGCGCACCGCTGACGGTCGAATCGGTGCGCTCGTTCTCCCTGTTGCATCCCCGCTGCGGCACGAGTTTCCTGCTGGTCGTCGTCGTGTTGAGCATTCCGTTCTTTGCGCTCTTCAGCGGTCTGCCGCTCGGCGAACGGTTGCTCTCGCGCATTATTCTGGTGCCAATCATCGCAGCAGTTTCGTATGAGCTGCTGCGCCTGTCGGCAGCGAACTTTCACCGCGGTTGGGTGCGGCGCCTGATTGCGCCCTCACTGGCGTTACAGCGCCTGACAACCCGTGAACCCGATGATACAATGATAGCTGTGGCGATCGCTGCGTTGATACCGGTGCTCGCCGCCGATGGCGTTGTTCCTGCGGCGTTCGACGCCTCGCTGGCATACGGCGTGGCGCAATCGCCTGCTGATGCCGCGCTCGCATAACCCTCGCATCGCGCGAGTGGAGGACACTCATGCCGCTGGTCGGTAACATTCGTGATTTTGGGCTCTCGGACTTCCTGTACCTCGTTGATCGGGGCTATAAGACAGGGTGCCTGCATCTGAGTCGCGCCGATGAACTGGCATCGCTCTATTTCGACAAAGGTAAGTTGATCACGGCAACCCGAAAAGAGGACAACGTTCCGGTCACCGATCTGCTCGTCCGCAAAGGAAAACTGACCCAGGCGCAGGCAACGCAGGCAGCTCAGGTGCATCAGGCTCAAAATGGCGCCAGCCTGTCACAGGTGCTCGTAAACCTGGAGTTGATCGGGCGCGATGAATTGCAGCGCGTGTTGCAACAGCATATCGAAGAATCGGTGTATGCGCTGTTTGGCTGGAACGAGGGTGAGTTTCGCTTCGAGCAGGGTCAGCGCCCTGAACCGACCGCTCCGATTATGCCGACACCTCTGGCGGTTGAGCATCTGATCATGGAGGGTGTGCGACGTATCGACGAGTGGGGACGGATCAGGGATCGCATTCCGAACACCGACATGATCGTCAGGTTTATCGAGCAACCTATCGAGCGCACTAAAGGGATCAACCTTGCTGCTGACGAGTGGCGCGTGTTTGCACGAATCAACGGCAAAGACACTCTCGCAGATATTGCCCGGAAGACCGGAATGAGCGAATTTGATGTCTGCCGTATTGTCTATGGCTTTCTCACCGCCGGCCTGGTCGATGTTATACGCAAGCCGACGCCGGTGCCGATGCTGGCCACGGGCCGCCCCCTGGCCGAGGCGCCACGTGTCAAGAAGAGCCTGGTAACCCGCATTATCAACCGCATTCGTGGTATGTAACGGCGCAGTCAGCACGGAGGACCGGTGTGCAGACGGTAAAAATGGTCATCAGTGGCGCAGTCAACGCCGGGAAAACCGAATTCATCAGGACGATCAGCGAAATCGAGGTGGTTTCGACCGAACGCCCCGCAACTGATGATACCCGGCTGATCAAAAAGGAAACGACGGTTGCAATGGACTTTGGGCGCATTGCAATCGGTGATGATCTGGTGTTGCACCTGTTTGGCACACCAGGGCAGAAACGTTTCGATTTTATGTGGGAAATTCTGTCGGAGGGAATGCTGGGGCTGATCATCCTCGTCGATAGTACGCGCCCCGAAACGTTTCGCGAAACAAATCGCATTATTGATTTCTTTATGTCGTACCGCGAGACTCCCTACGTCGTGGCAGCCAATAAGCAGGATCGCCCCAATGCCTGGTCGCCAGACGAGTTGCGCCTAGCGCTGCGCCTTCCTTCGCACATCAAAGTGCTGCCCTGCATGGCGACTGAGCGTGAGAGCGTCAAGAATGTGCTGCTTGAACTGCTCGATGTGATTATGCAGCGCAGCGAGGATTAGCCGTCTCCTGCGACATGCGTGTCGTCCGTGGATGAGTCGGTGTTATCCTGCGTGCGCTTTTTCTCCCGATCCGGTTTCGGCGGTGGAGCGTTGATCCGGTTCATTGCAACAACCACCCCTTCGCGCAACACCAGCTCCAGCGCATCCGCCGCCCGCTCGATGACCTCCGGTAACTGCGCTTCCTGCTCGGGAGTGAACCGCCCCAACACATAATCGGCCAGATCCCACGCTGCTGGCGGACGATCAATGCCGATCCGCAATCGTGGAAAAACCTGTGATCCCAGGAGTGTAATGATCGACCGCATACCATTGTGTGTGCCGGCGCTGCCACGTTCGCGCAAACGGAGCACACCGAATGGCAGATCGACATCATCGTACACAACCAGCAATTCGGTGGCCGGGTCGAGCTTGTACCACTGACGCAACCCGACCACCGCCTGACCGCTGAGGTTCATAAAAGTCTGAGGAAGGGCAAGCGCCACGCGCTGACCGGCGATCACCCCTTCTGCAACCTGTGCATTGGCGCGTTTGCGTGTAAATGCGAGATGGTGACGCTGCGCCAGCGCGGCAACGACCCGAAACCCGATGTTATGGCGTGTCCAGGCATACGCATCACCCGGATTACCAAGCCCTACAATCAGCCACATACCCAGGCTCCCGGAATAAAAACAGTCGGGGGCGCACATGCGACAGGTGAGGGGCGCAGCGCGCTGCGCCCCTCGCTGGCTCCCTGACTCTGGTTGTTCCTCGTCATCCGCCTCAGATACGCGATCGGGCGCGATGGAGCCGCCATGTACGCGCCAGCAGCGTAGCGCCGAGCAGCACAAAACCTGTCAGCGGCACGCCGGTGCTTGTTGCAGGCAATGGCGCCGTCGTTACCGGACGAGCTTCGCCGCTTGCAATTGTGGGCGCCACTACGGGTGCAATCACCGCCGGTTGCGCTGCTTCTACGATCTCAGTCGGCGCCTCAGTAGCTGGCACAGGCGTCGGCGTTGCGGTTGGCGCTTCGGTTGGCGTGGCAGTCGCCGTATCCGTCGGTAGCACCTGCGCCTGCGCTGCATTGACCACTTCAACGGTCACGATATTTGAGTAGAGCGGAATGGCGAGACCGGCGAAGGTCAGTTCCGCCTGTGCAACAATGCGCGTTCCAGCCGGAACATCCGGCTTGATTCTGGTCTGGATAATCACCTCGAACCCCTGACCGGCAGGCAGCTCGGCGATGCCCAGCGCAACCCGATTGTCGGTGCGCGATGGATCACCGGGGGTAAACGCGCCTGGAGTATTGCGGTCGATCGGACCGGAGGACAGTGTGGTTATTTCGAGATTGGCCGGCAGGACGCTACGGAGCGTCAGATCGCGCAGGGCATCGGTTGGATGCGTGTTGCGCACCGCGATCACATACGTTACAGCATCACCAGGAAAGGCGCTGCCCCAGTTGCTCGCCATACGGAAGAAGATCGCATCCGTAGAAGCAATCGCCGTTGGTGACGCTGCAGGCGTTGCGGTACGTGTACCGCTCGCACCGGCGGGCCGGGTCGGACGCGGTTGCTGCGCCACAGGTGGCGCAGGCGCCACCGGCGCCGCGTCGGAGGCAGGATCAGGTCGATGACAGGAGGCGGCGGAGCGCCCTCGGACGGACCACCATCTCCGCCGGAAGGAGGCGGCGCTGGCGGTTGCGGCGGCGCTGGCGGTTGTGTCGGAACACCAGGAGTCACCGGTGTTGCCGGCGGCGATGTCGGACGATTCGGGTCTGGCGAGGGAGTCGGAGGAACCACCCCTCCTCCAGAGATGCGCACCGTCACCGGATCAGAAGCAGCGGTAAAACTGCGGGCATCCTGCGCCGCAGCTTGATTGGAAATAATGACTTCGGACTGCACGCCAGGACGCACACGAACATTAATGTTGATCGAGGCCGGTTGATTGACGACAGCGGTGACCGTACAGACGACGGTGTTGCCGCTCACCTGACACGACCCACTCGAAGCGCTCGTTCCTGTCACCTCCAGTTGCGCATTGATTGGATCACGCACCTCGATCTGGATTGGAACCGACGAATTCGTACCGACCGCCAGCGAATAGGTAAATTCCTGTCCTGGCGAAGCAAACTGCACCGAGGCCGATTTCGAAAGGGTCAACGGCGGCACATCAAGCACCGGCGTTGGGCTGGGACCAGGCGTAAACGTTCGCGTTGGCGTCCTGGTCGGCGAGAACGTCGGGACGGGTGTGATCGTGACCCCTGTATCGCTGGTTGGGGTTGGCGTATTGGTCGGCGCCGGAGTCTGATCACCCGGCGTCGGCGTATTGGTCGGCGCCGGAGTCTGATCACCCGGCGTCGGCGTATTGGTTGGCGCCGACGTCGGGGTATCGACCGGAGTTGGGCTGCTGGTCGGGCTCGGGCCTGCTGTTGGGCTTGGCTCGGGAGTTTCGGTCGCGCGCGCCTGCGGCTCGGCAAGCGGCGCCTCGGTTGGCGATTCGGACAGACCAACGGTCGGCGCTTCGGTTGGCGCTTCCTGTGCGCGTGGAGCAGCTGGCGCAAAGACCGGATACACCCAGCGATAGACTTCGGCATAGAGCGGGAAGATTATCAGCGCCACACTCAACACAATGAGCAGCAATTCGTAGAATGTCCAGCGCGCAGGCGTGCGCCCGGAACGCGGTGAACGACGACGGTCAGAAAGACGCTGCATGATGACGTTCCTCCTTGCGATCCAGGCGTTGCGCTATTGGCCGGTCAGCGGCTGCGCTCCGACCAGATCACCAATGACGATCAGGCGCTGGGTGTCCCAGTTGGTGCAGGTGATCAGAGTAATGGTCGGCGTTGGCGTTGGATCGAGCACATTGACTTCTATGGGCCAGACATTTCGCATATCACGAACCCGATACTGATAGCGCCACGTTCCTGCATCGACGAATATATCCGCTCCGATGTCCAGGCGACCCAGGTCGCGAAAGATGGCGCCGCGCAAACCGGCGTGCCCGGACAGCGCCATGTTTCCAGGATCACCGGGCAACCCCGTACCGTGAAGATAACCGGCGGCATAATCAGCGACCTGCCAGACGCCATCGACGATAAAAACCTCAACAACTGGCGTATCGAGACCAAGAGCCGGAATAATCAGGCGTCGAGGCAGTGGCGTACCCTGTTCTTCCACCGCTTCAACCGGCGAACGCGGCGCCAGGAATCCTTCGGCGGGCAACGGTTGCTGCATATCTGGCGTAGTGAAAGGAAGCGGCACGTCGGCAGGAACGATACGCTGAACCGCTACCGGCGCCGGCAAACGCACGACAGCTGTTGATCGCAGGTCGGACTCAACCGGCGGCGCATGCCGCGTCGCCTGCTGCACGTACCACCAGTCGCGCACCGGTCCGTCCACAACCCACCAGGCAAAGATCAGCAATGCCGCAACACCAAACAGCCGTTCTGCATAATGAAGCCAGCGATCGACCCACGTGCGGAAGCGGTATCCGCTGAGCGCCTGATGGCGGTGCTCGTCCAAGGAACGCAGCGCTGTCGGCTTCTTCCACGATCGAGCTGGCGTCAGCGGCGTATTGATCAGCGTTTCAAGAAACGTTTCGTCGTCTGATTGCGTTGTCACGGACCGACAAGATTGCTGGACAAACAGCGTCGAGTTATGAGCTGCACCATTCCTCATAACCGTGAATGATTATACGCTATGCATGGCAGTTTTGCAATAGGAATATGCGGATCTGCCCTATGTTATCGGCTTACATATTCTTGAGGTGTAAAGTGATCCGTTAAGTTATGTATGAGGTGTCCATTCGGAATATAATAATCGCACAAGGAGGAATCTGCTATGCAACACAATCAAACGCCATCCGGCGACATGTCTACAGAACAGGTCATTGCAACAGCGAAGGCGTTGATCATGGCGCGATCTAGCGCAGCAGCCGCACAACGTGCAACAGAAGAGCGCCGCTGGCGCATCTTTTTTCTTATCACATTGATGATACTGGTCATTGCACTTCTGGCGGCGCCTGCGCCAACGCTGGAGCAGAAATTCATTCTTGTCCTGAGCGGTGTGTGTGCGCAGCAGCACAACCTGTTCGTTGGAGGCGTTCAACTGCCGCTCTGTGCGCGTGATACGGGGATGTACCTCAGCCTGCTGACGACGCTGAGCGTGATGCTGCTCCGCGGTCGGGGAAAGGCCGGTGGGCTTCCACCCTGGCATCTTCTGGCAACGCTGGTCGGGCTTGTGCTCGTCATGGCGGTCGATGGGGTCAATTCGACAATCAACGAGATCGGTATGACGCCGTGGTATGAGCCACGCAACGACCTGCGCGCCGCCACCGGCATGGGCGCCGGCATAGGGCTGGCAGTATTGCTCATGCTCCTCTTCAATCGCTCGTTGCGACGCGATGTCGATGAAACGCTGCCGGTGCTGGGACAGTGGCGCGAACTGGGAATGATCATCCTGATCAATGCCGTTCTTCTCACCGCAGTGCTGCTCGATATCGGGTTTCTGGCGTGGCCTCTGGCGCTGCTCGATCTCGTCGGAGTGGGCGGAACGCTGTTTATAACGGCACTGACCGCGATTGCGGTCTTGATGAACTATGACGGAACGATCACGCACCTGACACACCTGGCACGACCGGCGACATTTGCGTTGATCCTGACCGGTGCGTTTCTGGCAGGCATGGCGTGGCTCCGTGCCACAATCCTCGGCGGCTGATGCGGGTTGGAAACGTCAAGACAGAAACAAAACCGCCAGAGCTTGTCTGGACGGTCTTGTCAACCTGATCAACAACGCCGGACGATAGCACGCGCTGAAAGCGTCAGATGAAGAAAAACCCCAGGGATGGGGAAGCCAGCCTACACGAACAGCGGCGCCATCTGGCGCTCTGCAACCAACCGCTCCATCTCCTCATCGCGCGGGCGCGTCTGGAACCGGCTCGCCGCATCAAGCACGCGCGGCAGCAGATAGATGTCCCCGACCGTGTTGAGAAAGACATCTGGACGCCCAAGCACCCAGTGCACTGCCAGATCGATGTCCGCCTGATCCTCGAGCGGCGCATACCACGTTGCGTGCACGCGCTCACGCTCTCCCCACGGCGCCTGGGTGATCGCCTTGATCGTCTGTATCGCAACACCACGCTCACGGCAGACCGCTGCAAGCGCCTCGAAGTCGGCGGCGTACTGCGGATTCTGCATCAGAATATAACTGTACGGCAGCAGCACCGAGTCGAACGGGAAGCGCTCGAGCGCACGACGGTGCTGTGCAGCGACCGTTACGCCATGACCGGTCACGCCAATGAAGCGCACCAGCCCCTGATCGCGCGCTTCGATCGCCGCCTCGAGCGCGCCGCCAGGACCAAGCGCCTGTTCCCACTCCTGTGGGTCCACAAGGTTGTGCAACTGAATCAGGTCAACCATATCGACGCGCAGGCGTTCGAGTGAGCGTCGAATTTCGTCACGCGCGCGTTGATACGTGCGTTCACCGGTTTTCGTCGCCAGAAAGAAACGCGAACGGTGTTCCCGCATCCAGGGACCGATCCGCAGTTCGCTGTCACCGTAGCTGGCAGCTGTGTCGATGTGATTGACTCCATACTGCAAGAGCAACTCCAGCGTGCGATCGGCTTCCTCCTGTGACACGCGGCTGAGCGCCGCAGCGCCGAAGATGGCGCGAGTGCTGTGGTGGCCGGTGCGGCCAAATGGAGCAGTGGGGATCATGGCGAGGCTCCTTTGCTTCTCAGGGTACACAGCTATCACGGTACCACAGGTTCGCTCGCTGTCAAGTCTGGTTCGTACTGTGACTGTTCCGATGTGAGAAAGCTACCGGTTGGAATTGAACACGCACCTCGTGCTATAATCGACTGCCGTGTCACACACAACGATCCATGCTGCCGGTCGCTCATCGCCGCTGATGCTTACGCGCATTGCGAGCGTGTTGGCGTCTACTGCGCTTGCTGCCCTCGTCGCAGCGCACCTCGTCTTCTTCGCTCTGCGCACGTGGCACGTGCTGACGTTCCCCTACCCCCTCGATTACGGCGAGGGACCGCTGCTGGCGCAGGTGAACGCGCTGCGCAGCGGAACGTCTCTGCCACAACTGTACAGCGACCCTGGCGCATCGCCTTACCTGGTCGTCAACTACCCGCCAGTCTATCTGATCGCTGCCTGGCTGGTCGCCCCACCGATCGACATCACATTTCCTGGAAGCAATGCGACACTGCTCGCAGGTCGCCTGATAACGCTGCTGGCGACTCTGGGGAGCGCATTTCTGCTCTGGATGCTCGCATCACCGCCCGATGACCGGCATACGCCAATGCAGCAGACCGCCGTACTGATTGCTGCGCTCGCATTCCTTGCCCTGCCCATTGTGCGCGAATGGGGCGCTTTGATGCGCGTCGATCTGCTGGGAGTCTGCCTGGGGCTGTGGGGACTGCTGCTGACCCGTCGTCTATCGCGGTGGGCGGCTCTCCCGCTGGCGCTGAGCATGCTGGTGAAACCGTCGCTGATCGCCGCGCCGGCGGCAGCGCTCATCTGGCTCTGGTTTCGCCATCGCCGCCGCGCGCTGGAAGTGACACTGGCATTCGCAGCTATCGGAGGAGCTGCCGCCGGCGCGCTGCAGATATCATCCGGCGGCTGGTTTTGGCTTCATGTTGTTGCCGCCAACGCCAACCCCTGGTCGGCGACACTCGCCAACGGGTTCTGGCAGGATCAGTTTGCCATTCTGTGGCCCTTCTGGATCGGCGCAGCATGCGCTGCTGCATTCTTGCTGGCGCACGCTGCACTCGATGCTTCCAACCGGCGCCTCTCCACGCTACCGTCAGGCTCGATGCCGGCGCACAGTCTGCTGCCAGTTGTTTACACCTGCTTCGGCGCATACGTGGCATTCGGCGTCGGCAAAGTCGGCGCATACGCCAACTACTTTCTCGAGTTCTATGCTGGCGCGATCTGGCTCATTGCCGCCGCGATAGCGCACCTTTTCGACGCAGACCGCTCATCAAGCGGGCAACGCTCCCCTTCGCCCCAACGCCTGGTTTCAGATGAGCAGACACCCGAACCGGAGGAGCACACGCCCTCATTGAGTTCCCGTATTTCGCTGCTGACCTCCTGGTTCCTTGCGATCAACGCGCGAACGCAACTGCCAGCTGCTCGCACCCGACATTCCGACGCCTGGCGCTCAATTCTTGGTTCGTTAATGCTCCTGCTGCTTGCCGCCGCGCTCATCCGTTACTACCCGCTCTGGAGTGAAAATTATGTCAAACCGTATGGTCTCATCGAGGGTGACAACCCGCCGCGGCTGGCGTTTGGAACCTATGGCGTCTGGCGCGACCTTCAGCGTGAACAGGAGATCCTCGCCACGCTGCGCCGGGTCAACGCTGCGCTCGTAAGAGAGGTCCAGGCGGCTGGCGCACCGATTGTTACCGACGTGCCCGGCGTTGCAGCACAGGCCGGCGTCCTGTCGCGGCTCCAGGCATTCGAGCATCGCCAGCTGTACGATACCGGATTGCTAGATCAGCGCCCGCTCCTGCGTGAGATGGCGAACGGGCGCGTACCGCTGGTTGTGCTGGATTACCTGGGAAACTGGCTCACGCCAGAAATGATTGACCTGATCACCCATCGCTACGCACAAACCGGTTCGCGCGGCACGTTCGACCTGTACCAGCCGGTTGATCCTGGACGGCGCAGCGAGGCGGCGCTCGACCTGGGCGCAGGCATTCGCGCGACTGGCGTTTTCCTCACCGATCCCGGCGACGCACAGTACGCACCTGGTGAGCGCGTCGTTCTCACCCTGGAACTGATGCGAACCAATGCTTCTCCGGGTCCGTGCGACGCCGCTCTCTGCCATGTTCGTGTGACCCTGACAACAAACGAAGGTGCAACAATCGCCGCGTGGGAACGTCCGCTCATCTACGGCGCACTTCACCCTCTCGGCTGGGGCGATGCCGTAATCCAGCATATGCACCCGATTGACCTGCCTTTTGAACTGCCGCCAGGAACATACTGGCTTACTGGAGCGCTTCACAGCGGCGCGGAGCTCTTCACTCCTGCACAGCGTGCGGCGCAGATTGAGGTTGGTGAACAGAAAGGTCGGTTGCTCGGCGAACGCGGCTATTTTGTACCTGCACCAATCTTTACATTCTGGCTGGATGCCGGAGAATACGAAGGACCAGGCGATCCGTTGATGCCTGCCGTGCCATTTGCGGATGGGGTCGTGCAGTGTTTTCTACGGGCATGTGTGCGCTATGTCGACGGCGAAGTCACCCGCCTTCCACTGGGCGAACTGGTGCTGATAGGCGAAAGCGGTCTCCGTCCCGTACAACCAGCGACCGGAGCATCACGGTTCTTCCCAGAGACGAGTTACACCCTGTACGGCGCATTTCTCGACGCCTGGGAAGCTCGCGGCGGGATGGCAGCTCTGGGACCGCCGATCAGCAACGAGATGCAACGCGGCGCTGTGCGTGTCCAGTATACCCGGTATGCACGACTCGAACGCATCGAAGGGGAAGATGACGTGCGACTGGCAAACTTGGGGGAGGAATATCTGCGGTTGCCGGGCATCCCATATCGATGGCGATAAGCATGTTGGAACGTTCAGCTGCTGAACAGCGTCTCGACCGGCGCCGTGAACCCGGGCAGCACATCCCCGCCATCCAGCGTGTCGCCGGGGCGCAGCACCTGCACCTCGCGCAACGAGCGATAGACCGTCACAGTACGTGTGCGCGGACGCACCACCCAGACCATGTGCGCGCCTGCAGCCAGATAGTCGAGCACTTTCGCCTCGACATCCTCTGCGGTGTCGTTTGGTGCCACCACTTCCACCGCCAGGTCAGGCGGACCTTCGAAGAAACCAGTGCTGCCCGCTGCTGCGCCGCCCGTTCTGCTGCAACAAACGCCACGGCCGGCGCACGCACTGTCTCCGAGTCGCGCGCCAGAACGAACCCGGTTTCGGCGTCATAGACCACGCCCAGGCGACGTGCGCGCACAAAAGCGTAGATCAGTGCACCAAGCGTCATCGCTATTTCGCCGTGCACCGCACCTGCTGGCGCTCTTGTGATCACCTCTCCCGCACAAGTTCGACCCGCCGCTTCTCGAAGGACATCTTCGCCAGGTCTTCGGCAGTTATCGTTGCTGTTGACACGCTCATCAGAACCGCCGCCTGCGGTGAGAAACGCCATCGGGTGCGCGGGCGTCTCGCCTGCATCCCCGAGATTGTTTGCACTGTGGCGTTGTACGCCATATGCATGACCATCTAACGGGTATCGACCGTTCTGCGTGCACCTTCTTCGGACGCCACCGGCAGCGGCGCATCGAGACCGGCATACCTGCCGCGCAGTGCAAACCAGCGGACCTTCAGCACATCGCGCAGGTTGCGCCATGAATCGCGCAGTGGATTGACCTTCGTCTCTTCACCATACTGCCAGACGACCGGCACTTCAGCAATGCGGTAGCCCCGTCGCGCTGCCAGATAGAGCAACTCAACATCGTAGGCAGTAACTGCCGCTCCTTCAACCTGTGGCGCATCATCCCCATAGATGCGCACCCGCCGGAAGAGATCGTGCGCCGCAGCGCGCCGCAGCGCCTTGAAGCCGCACTGGGTATCCTGAATGCCCCCAACCGCCACCAGACGCACAATGGCATTGAAAATGCGCCCCATCACGTGGCGATACCACGGCTCACCGATTCGTCGCGCCCCCAACCCTTCACGTGACCCAATCGCCAGATCGTATCCACTCTCGAGATACCGTCGCAGGCGTTCCCACTCCTCGATCGGCACCGCCAGATCCGCATCGCAGAGCAAAATGCACTCGCCACGCGCCATCAGCGCGCCTGACCGCACCGCATACCCCTTTCCCCGATGGTCCAGCCGCAACAAGAAGAGGTTGCGATGCACATCGAGCAGTCGATCAACATACGCCGCCGTTCCATCAGCACTGCCGTCATCGGCGACAATCACTTCCGAGGCGTAGGGCTGCTGCGCCAGATAATCGAGCACACGTTTTAGTGTCGCTGGCAGTCGGCGCTCCTCATTGTACGCCGGAATAACAACCGAAAGATAGGGAGAAGACTCAATGGAGGTCACTGTCACTCCTTATCAGTAGCGCGTTTCAACAACAAGCTGACTGGTATGCGTGCCTGTCATTCGACGGCGCTTGCGCACAAATCGAGGCAACGCTCGCAATCCATCGAACTGACCGCGCAGGCGGGCGCGAGCGGCAGGTTCACGGATATGCCAGAGCGAATGCAGGGTAAACCCGATCTGCGACCAGATCAGCAGGGGCCAGTAGCGCCGCGCCTGCGGCGCTGGCATGTTCTTCGCCCAGACCAGCATAAAGTTGCGCCCACAGTAGTAACTTGCCAGCGCGCCGCCCCCTGTTGCGCTCAACCGATGATACACCACAGCGCGCGGTACGTACACGGTGCGCATGCCGCGCAACCTGGCGCGTACATTCAGATCGACATCCTCGCAGTACATCACCAGATCCTCATCGAAGACCCGGCCATCCTCAGCGAGTTCTTCCAGCGCCGCTCGCCGATATGCCGCGGCGCCTGCACATGGACCGAACACCTCTTCCATAACGTCGAACTGCCCCACGTCGCGCTGCCAGACGCCTCGACTGCCGGGAACGCCATCGAGGCGGTAGTAATCGCCAGCTGAATGGAGGCGGTCGCGCGCGTCGAACAACATCATTTTGCTGGCAGCAAACGCATACGCCGGATAACGATCCAGCGCGCCGATCAGATGCTCCAGCCAGCGCGGATGCGCTTCGGTGTCATTGTTGAGCAGCACGACATACTCGCCGCCAGTAGCTTCGATGCCGGCATTGACTGCCGCCGCCAGTCCACGGTTGCGCGACAGTGCAATGACCTGCACTTCAGGGTAATACCGCCGCACCAGAGCGACCGATTCGTCGGTGCTGCCATCATCCACGACGACCACACAAAAATCGCGCCGCGTCTGCGCCCGCAGCGAGTCGAGGCATGTCGGCAAAAGGGAGACGCCGTTGTAGTTCGGAATGATGATGTCGATCATAGATGTGACGCTTAGCGTTGAACGTTCAACGTGCAACGTGCAACATTCCCACGTACTCCGCCAGCGCCTCTTCCCAGGATCGCAAACGGATGCCCAGTTCGGCAGCGGCGACATTGCGCAGCGGCGTATACGGCGGCACGCGGCTGGCGCGCTGATACTCCGCCAGCGCAATCGGGCGCAATGTCACATCAGTGCGCCCCGCCAGCCGCAACGTTGCTGCTGCAAACTCATAACGCGAACAGAACCCTTCGTTGACCAGATGATACGTCCCGTAGTATGGCGTTTCGATGAGGCGCGCAATTGCACCAGCAACATCGGGCGCATAGGTTGGGCTACCGATCTCATCTGCAACCATGGCGATCTCGTTGCGTTCATTCGCCAGGCGCAACACCGTGCGCACAAAGTTGCGCTCGCCGCCAAACAGCCATGCGACCCGCACAATGTAAAACCGGCGTAACAGTTCCCGCACTGCTTGCTCGCCAGCCCACTTCGAAAAGCCATAGGGGTTGATCGGCGCAGGACGGTCATACTCTGCGTAGGGTGCAGTTGATGCGCCATCAAAGACCTCATTTGTACTGATGTACACCAGCGGTACATCGAGCGCCTGGCATGCCAGCGCCACATAGCGCGTTCCCAGCGCATTCACCCGATAGGCGCGATCCGGATCACGGGCGCACCCATCGACATTGGTGTATGCCGCCGGATGGATGACACACTGTGCTCTGGTCTCAACCAGCGCCTGTACACAATCGGGGTGTTCCAGATCTAGATCCGCGCGGCTCAACGGAATTACCTCGTGCGCATCCGCCAGAACGCGCTGCAACGCCTTCCCCAATTGCCCGCCAGCACCCGTCACCGCAATGCGCATATTGCCTCCCTGCCACACCCCAGCATCACAGTATGATAGAAGATTGTCAGGTGAGCGTCAAGAAAGGCGACGATGCACAATGTCTCACTCGCTCGACCGTTTCTCAGGTACAATACCATAGTAGCAAGCGACGCAGAAACGTAGAACGTACAAACGTATAAACGCAGGCACACCACAATCTCGTCATTTCACAATCGCATAGCTCATGCTCCGCACCACCCCAGCTATTCTGCTCCTCACTCTCATCCTCACCAGCGTTGCGCCGCAACCGCCGCAACCGCCGTCGACTCCTGCCTGCCCGCACACCCATCACGCCGGACCGCACTCACTCATCGTGATGCTCTATGCGTCGGGATACGACTGCACCGAAGAGATTGCGCGCGCCCTCACCGCAGTCGCCGATGACGACATTCTGGAACGCCTGATTGCGCTGACCGCTCCCGACTTCCACAGCCTGACACGCCGCAACGCACTGCGCGTTATCGGACGCATGGCGGAGCGACCACCGAACGAACCGGCGCACCGGGTTGTGATGCGCGCCGCGCCACTGCTGCGCACCCACGTGCTCACACTGCTCCAGACCGATCCGCACGACGATGTGCGCGCCGACGCGATCTGGATTCTCGATACCTTCTTCTTCCCGGCATACGACGCGCACCCCGTATTCATCGCTATTGCGCTCACGCCGGGGAGCGGGGCGAATCTGCGCACCCGCGCGGCATACGCCGCTACGCGCCTGATCGCCACCCGCACCGGATCGCTCAGCAATGACGATCTGGCGTTTCTCCTGGCGGGGTTGCAATCCGACGAGCCCGGCGTGCG